>CALHCI010000156.1 GCA_937931165.1 uncultured Granulosicoccaceae bacterium | reverse complement strand
GCGGCCATATCAGCACCGTCTTCGTAATACTCGAGCAACAGCATGGAGGCGAGACCATCTACGGCATCTTCTTCCCTGCCGACCACGGGAAGATCAAGCTGATCGATCAGCGCGTGTCCGAGCTCATGGAAAAGCGTGTGTAACATCGCATCGTTGGCGAATACAATCTGTTGCTCAGTATTATTTTCTATCTGACTGATACGCTGCAGCACCTCACCATAGAAATGATACGGCAGATGGATTTCACTAACAGACGGATCGTACAACGGACCCGCTTCTGCACCAACAATAACCGTGATATCCCGCTGCAGGGTAAATACCTCGTTAATAAACTCGATGCCATCCTCAAGGACATTATCTTCCAGCAACGCGGCAGCCTGCGCTTTGTCTTCGCCCTCTATATACTCGATCACTACCCTGGGTGATGCATGTACCGAGACAGCCATCGTTGTAGCAACAATCAGCGTTAAAAAATAATTGGATACGCGTTTGATCATAGTGATTATATTTTGTTTATCCGAATTACAACGCAGGCCCGAGTACAATTTCTGATCCATCCTGAAACCGGTTATAGCGAAAGCGTTTCATGTTGTACTCAACAGCATTGCCCTGCACTATTTCAGCGACCAGTTTACCGGCAGCAGGGCCAATACCAAAACCATGACCACTGAAGCCGGTGGCAATGGTCAATCCGGGACACGCCGATACATGATCAATCACCGGTACCACATCAGGCATGGTGTCTATCATACCTGCCCAGCTATGCGCCGCTGTCACTGCGCCAAGTTCAGGAAAGCGCTCTTTAAATCGACGGATAAGCGTATCCGCCACACCTTGACGAGGCGCAGGGTTGAGAATGCGGTTTTTTTCAAACGGGGTTACTTCATCGGCAGACCAGGCTCTTTCGGTTCTCCAGCCATCAGGGAATGTTTTCGGCGGTACCCCAAACCGGAATGATCGCCAGTCATCCATAAACGCAGGCATAAAAGGCTTCAGATAGCGAAACGAGTCGGGGCCGATAAAATGTTCGGTCAGGTCAGACAGCGCCAGTGTGTAGCCACCATCACGCCTGCGTCTGAAGGCGAGCTTTTCGTCAGCGGCATTGCCTTCGTAAATAGAGGGTACGGCGCTGGTTGCAACAACCGTTGACCGAACCGTGAGTTGTGGCAGTGTCAGACCAAGGCGACTTGCAAACAACGATGACCACGCGCCACCGGCAAGCACAACAGCATTGCACTGCACTGTGCCGTGCTCGGTTATGACACTGCTGATAGCGCCATTCTGTCGCTCAATGTCGCGTACCGCACAATGCTCGATGATGGATACGCCATTGCGCTGTGCCGCGCGCGCCATCGCGGGTACGGCTATCCAGGGTTCGGCACGACCATCACTCGGGGTAGCAATGCCTCCGCACCAGCGCCCGGGTATGCCGTTGATTTGTTGTTCAACCCCTGTGCGGGTGAGCATTGTAGTATCGAGATTGTGCGCCTTTGCTATAGACATCCATGATTCACGAGCAGCAAGTTTTTTTTCCGTACTTGCAAGATAGATAATACCCTGTTGACGGTAACCGACATCTTCACCGATCTCCTCACTCAGACCCCGCCACAATCGCGTCGACTCTATCATGACAGGGAGTTCGTCACTATCGCGGCCCAGCTGTCTTATCCAGCCCCAGTTACGAGATGACTGTTCACCGGCAACGCGGCCCTTCTCACACAGCAGTACTTTTTGTCCGGCTGCAGCAAGATAGTAAGCCGTGCAAACACCAATGATACCGGCACCAATGACCACGACATCGGCACTTGGTGGCAACCTGTCGGTAAACTGCAGCGGTGCGTCCGGTTGCGACTTAAACTGCACCGGAAAGTCGGTATCGTTCGCAGCCCCTGTCACGTCAGACCACCCGGTTGACGCTTTTGGTTTTCTGCGAAGGGTGCTGGTACAGTGAATGACATAGGTTTTTCTGTGACCGGGTGAGTAAACGACAGGGCTTGCGCATGTAAATGTAGCCTATCGGCAGGTTGGCCGTATAACTCATCCCCGACTATCGCTGCGTTTAAACCGTGCGGGTGTGCTGCATGGACGCGCAACTGGTGGGTGCGACCGGTCACCGGCTGAAACTCAACCAGCGTTGTATTAGCCTCTTTGCTCAACACGCGATAAACGGTATGCGCCGGCTTACCGTGTTGATGACACACCAGCTGCCGGGGCCGGTCATCAATGTCGACTCGCAACGGCAGGTGGATTTCACCACTTGCCGGTAAACCGGTAGCGGCAAGCCGCGCTATATAACGTTTCTGAACTTTGCGTTGTTGAAACTGCAGATGCAGGTGTTTATGCACTGGAGCACTTTTGGCAGCCACCATTAAACCGGATGTCGGTTGATCGAGCCTGTGCAGCAGCAGCGTCTGATTGCTGGTGACCGGATAGTGTTTTCGAAGCCTGGCTTCTACAGAATCTGTGATTGCGTGGCCGGGCACCGACAACATGCCAGACGGCTTGTTGACCACCACAATGGCATCGTCCTCATACACCACGGATGGCAGATCAGGTGCAAACACCGGTGGTTGTTCATAACGGGGCGCTTCTACAGAGAGGCCTTGTAACATGTGGGGCAATATCGGGCGGCATTTACCGCGGCAGGCCGGATAAAAACGACCATGCTGTCTCAGGCCCACAGCGGCCCCCCACCAGAACTCGCCCAAACACAGCGGCGTTAACCTTTCAGTAATAGCCGCGTTAATCAGTTTTACTGCCGCACAATCACCGGCACCACCTGGCGGCAGTTTATCGGTGAATAATGATCGCAGCTTGACGCTGCGAGACGCGACACTGTGTATCGTGTACTCATCAAATAATTTGCGTTGCAGGTTTGCTGAAACTTTGCGGCGACGATTTTTTAGCTCACGTAACTCACTAGTAAAACGCACCACCGGAGCGTCGGCTTCAGCGACTTTACGCTTTACTTCATGCTGTAATTGCTGCCGTGTGCGTTTATCTTCCCGACTCTGCTGATCGAGTACTTTAAGCAGCTCTGCATCTGAAGCATGCGCTTTGCGTAATTCACTTCGTTGTTTTTTATTATTCGTATTCAACTGGCGGTTATCAGCTATCCGTTGATCGGCTTCCTGTTGCACTGATTGTTGCTGTTTCACAGCGTTAGTGTATTCCGGGCTTCGCAGTATTTGCTGTTGCGCCTGATCAATAGCATTGAGCTGCTGTTGCCCTTCCTGCAACAGGATGGCATGCCGATCCTGATCAAAAACCACCGGTGCAAACCCGGCAACATTCCAGTGCCCGCCCAACATACCAGAAAACGCAGAAAGGTAGCCTAGTCTGTTATCCGGTGTGGCTACCACAAGTACACCAAGCATTTTGCCACCACGGCTTGCGTTGAAGTCGTGCGTTGCAGCGGTGAGTGTTGTCAGCCTTTTTTGAAGATGCTTTGCTGCAAACCCGGCAAGCTCATGCGGCTGGTTATTAAACGGACTGGGAAATTGCTGTGGCGGTGCAATATCGCAGTCGAGTGGCTGCAGCAGTTCGACAGACACTAGTGTAGTGTGACGTGCAAACGCTGCAAATGAGCGCTTGCCATTAGTTTCACAGCAAGGTGCAGTGGGCAGACAATGGCAGGTCCCTTATCAAGCGCTGCAACGCAGCGGTGAGATCTATGGCGAGCTCCCGCGGGGTCGTTAATTGAAAAGCATTGGCCTATCATTTTCACTAACAAGAAACTGATTAACTCTTTCTATTTTTAAAATTTACTGGCATTTCAGGTAACTGACTCATGTGTCGGATTTGTACGTTACACTACACCTTTACATCGGTACCGGGTACTTGCGATAGATCGCAGCAATTTCTTTGCGGATCTCATCGGTTAGTGAAACTTCTGCAGCACCAAGATTGACCTCGAGCTGTTCCATAGTGGTGGCACCGATAATAGTTGAAACCATAAACGGCCTCTCCATACAAAACGCCAGCGCCAGTTGCGCCGCGGGAAGATTATGTTTACGTGCAATCTCAAGGTATGCGTTTAAGGCTGGCTCGGAACGTTCAGATAATCGACCGCTCAAATCGTTAATCAGCGTCCGGCGTGACCCTTCGGGGATGTTGCCATCAGCGTATTTGCCACTTAGCAGTCCGGCGGCCAGTGGTGAAAACGCCAGCAACCCGACGTTTTCATGATGGGACAGCTCAGCCAGATCAAGATCATACAATCGACACAGCAGGCTGTATTCGTTTTGTACTGAAACCACACGAGGCAGACTATTGTCTTTTGCAGTTTGCAGAAACTGCATTACCCCCCAACAGGATTCGTTAGACAAACCGACGTAGCGAATTTTGCCTTCATCGACAAACTTCTGCAGGCAGAACAAGACTTCACGGATATGATCTATAGTCTCAGATTTATTGTGCCCGCAGGCATCATACGTTGAGAACTGTCTGAAGTGATAAGAGCCACGGTTTGGCCAGTGCAACTGATACAAGTCAATACAGTCTGTTTGCAGACGTTTTAAACTACCCTCAAGTGCCAGTCTGATTTTTTTTGGACAAATTGGCATACCCTCATGGATATACGGTTGATTACCGACACCGGTTACTTTGGTGGCAACAAGCATGTTGCGATTACTGCCAGCCTTTTTTATCCAGCTGCCAATGATTTCTTCGGTGCGCCCCCAGGTTGCCTCACTCAACGGAGTGGTTGGATACATTTCTGCAGTATCAATGATGTTTACACCACGCTCTGCGGCGAAATCAATCTGCTGATGCGCCTCGGCTTCCGTATTCTGGGTACCCCAGGTCATTGAGCCCAGACAGATGGCACTGATATCGACATCCGTGTTGGCCAGCTTGTTGTATTTCATTGCGTTTTTTCTCTGCGAAGTTTGCACTGAAGTGATAACTCAACACTTCTTTTCCAGGTACACCCGGGCAAAGCCGTCTTCGATAAGCCTTTTGGTTTCCCGGTAACCGTGGTTTTTATACCACGCCAAATTCTCCTGCATTTTCTCATTGGTGTACAGCCTGACAACCGGGTACTTCGCACCCAGCGCATGAATATGGTTAAGTAGAGCAGCGCCATAGCCACCTCCCTGATAAGCCGGATCGACCGCTATGTTTTCAACAAAGTAACAGTCTTCCATCGGGTAGGAAACTGCAAAAGCAACCACTGAATCATTGACCATAATGACATCCACCTGTTGCAGCTCAACCTGACTGGCAAAGTCTGCGAGCATAGGTGCAGGCTCACGCCCTATACGCTCAATATATTTGCTGTAAGCGGCACGCGCACAGGCTTTTATCGCTACAACATCGCTTTGCACTGCACGGCGAATAATCATTCGGCAGCTGGAGCCACTGCATGATTCATTGAATCCCACCCCTCACGGTAATAGCGAATGACTGGCAGAGTCTCACCACGATTGATTTCAGTATCCAGACGGGGTAAATCTGCCGGCAGCTGTAAAAGGCTTTGCCACGAATCACCGTTCACATAACGGCCATTATGCGGTTTACGTTGCTTTTCCAGAGGAGCATGTGACGCCACAAAAAAACCCCACAGCCCGAACGATGGTATATACGCGGTGGCAGGCACTACCTGTGCGAATACTTCTTCAAGGGTTGTGCCGATACTCCAGAACGCACGGCGCGCAAACCACGGTGAAGTGGCC
Organism: uncultured Granulosicoccaceae bacterium; assembly: GCA_937931165.1. Classification (GTDB taxonomy): domain Bacteria; phylum Pseudomonadota; class Gammaproteobacteria; order Granulosicoccales; family Granulosicoccaceae. Next base: position 9,851 of record CALHCI010000156.1, on the reverse strand, counting down.
TGTGTGATCATCACTCCGCCGGTACCTAGCCTTCGACTCAGGCGTTCATAAAAGGCGACGCTGTAGAGTTTAGCGACATCTTCATTTTCAGGGTCTGGCAGATCAACCACAATCAATTCAAAAAGGTCACCGCCCTCTGCCAGCCAGCGCCATGCATCACTATTAATAACATGAACATTCTCCGCATGCAGTGCGTTGGCATTGAGCAATGTCAGTTGACTGTGGGAACCTGCCAAAGTGGTGATCGATGGATCGAGATCTACAATGGTGATGTTTTCGATTTCGGGATACTTCAGCAGCTCCCGCGCAGCCAGCCCGTCACCACCACCGATGACCAATGCCCGCTGTATGGTCCGTGTAAAGACAGCCGGCAGATGCACCAGTGTTTCGTGATAACGGTATTCATCCAGACTTGCAAATTGCAGATTGCCATCAAGGTAAAGTCGTAAATCGTCACCGAGTTTGCTCATGACAATTTTCTGATAGCGGGTTTGTTCGGTGTAAATAACCGGGTCTTCATACAAAGCGTTATCAAATACCCTGGCCGCAGCACCGGCCCACAGGCTGGTCGTCAGCACCAGCAACAATGAGAAACCAGCGCCTATGGTGATGGGGGCTGTCCAGCCACCAAGCCTGTGTCTAAAAGACCAGGCAACAATAAAGGCAACTAACAGATTAACCATACCGATCAAGCCCGCCGTCAGCAGATGTCCGAGGTAGGGTAATAATATAAACGGAAACAACAGCGATGCCAGCAGCGCGCCAAGATAATCAAAAGTAAGCACCTGACTGATACCACGACGCAATCCACTGTATGACTCCAGTATTCGGGTTAACAATGGCAGCTCCATACCAACCAGAACACCAATCATTGCTACCACCAGCAACATGGCGGGATAGTAGAAATCCGTCCATGAATAAACGCCATAAAGCACCATGGCGGAAACACCACCCACCGCACCGATTGCTATTTCTATGGTGACGAAGGCAGCGATCAGATTGCGCGTAACGGACTGCGCAAACCAGGCCCCGACTCCCATAAAAAACAGAAACAGCCCGATGGTCAGGGAATAGTGAATAACACTGGAGCCGAGCAGATAAGTTGAAAGACTGCTGATTAACAACTCATAGATCAGACTACAGGCTGCAATAATAAATATTGAGCCACTGAGTAACGCAAACTGCTGTGGCGTAACACTGGTGTCACCGGATGCAGCTTCGCTGGATACACCTTCACTTGCCGCAATTTCACTGGCCGCAATTTCACCGGCCACACTTTCAACGGCCGCACTTTCAACGGCCGCACCTTCACCGGCCACACCTCTACTTGTGGCGATTTTATCAGTCACTATAAAGTCGCCAGATCAGCACTGACCGTATACCAGCACCGAAACAACAGACTCAGCTAACAAGCACACTCGCAATAATAATACAGACCCCGAGCATCATCGAACCGGCGAGTATGGCCAGTGCACGATTTTCTTTATGCGCCACATCTTCTGCAAGACTGCCGGGTGTGAGCCAGTCCACCACTTTAAAGCCGACCACACCCATCAGAATACCCACCGCGGAATATACAATGGTAGACAACAACTCGGCAGAGAAGTCTGCAAGCGCTGTCTGCGCAAAGGCTTGGCTGCTGATACTCAACAGCAGCAGGCCACCGAGCATTCGCACTTTTTTATTCATGGTGTTCTCCAATAACTCTATTAATTTGTAGCGGGTTGTTTATTTTCCGACACGCGGGCCGCCGCCGACATAGGTTCTGCCAGACTTTGAACGCAGCACTTCTTTGTCGCCAACGCCGGGCACTGCCTCTGCACCATGCCCCCGCACCGAATACCAGGCAGGCAGTCCGACAATGGCAAGCACCAGTAAGCCAAGTAACGGATAGTGAAGTCTTTTCAATGCAATTCTCTTTGATTCATGGCTAGCGCGATCTGAGTTTTAATGCAATAGATGCCGCTGCCGAACTGACAGAACCCATTTTTGAACGACACAGCATTATCAGTGCAAAACTGAAAAAGCCGGCCAGAATAAAAGGCGTTAGTGATGTACGATTAGGCTCTATGGCAAGTCTAAAATCAGCATTATGTGTGGTGGATTGCACATCACCGTCTATCACAAACCGATAGGTATCCGGTTCGTCAACGCGGATAACCCAACTACTGCTCAGGCTTGCTTCTGACCATGGTCCATCAGAATCACGACCGGACTCACGCCAGAACTCAATGTACTTGCTGTAGATTTGTTCGTTGTCACTATTGAGCATGCCGACATCAACACCAAACCAGGAGTTGTCCTGCATACCGCTAATGGAGCCACGCAGCTTATACAGTTGCCCGGCTTTTTCGGTTTTCATTTCCTGTAACAACACTTGCTGATCATTTTTGGCCAGTGCAACTTCAAAGCTGTCAATATCTCCACCACGATTAAAAAACAGCGCTACCGCACCCAGCAACGGAATCGCCAACATAATTCCGCGCATAGAGTTTTTCCAGCGCTGCAAGTCGGATTTGGCGACATCTTTGCCGAGGCCATCGAGCATTTCTGAATGCGGGATCATGCGGGAGCGAAAGAATTCGATCTCACGTACCTCTCCGTTGCCATCTAAACGGGATTCCACACTGGTGTAATAGCGCTGTGTTGTTTGTGAATCACCTTCGGGTAGCCTGCGTGAAGCACGGCTTTCTGCGCTGTTGTGATTTTCCTGATAGTTTGGCTGATAGCTGAACTCACCGGCTGCAAACTCCAGTTGCCAGTCACCATGTTCGTAGTTTTTGTCCTGTGCATCGGGTACTGAGGGATTCTGCGGCATATGCTTTTCGGCCCAATAGCGCCGACTGCCATCGTCAATTAACCATGCGAGCTCGCGTTGTGCGTTAAGCATCCACCAGCTTGTGTAACGCGCATAATTGCTCTCCCAACCGTCTTCGCTGTCATACTCACGAATTCTACCGGCATATAGCTGCACACCAACCGCCTGCCACTGTACACCCTGATAGTTAAAAAAATCACCGATCGTAAAGTTTGATTCGAGATCGAGTGCGGTGTTCCATCGTTCGAGCGCACGATCAGTTGCCGGGTGTTCGGCATCACAGCCACAGTACTGACAAATGACATGCACTGTATCGGGGTTTTGCCGTGACAGGCCGCTGCCGCAGTTAGCACATCGGAATATTTGCGCCTCGGCACCGTTTAAGACTTTAATATCATCGGTGAGTTTGTCACTGAGCTTTTGTTTAATCTGCTCAAGTTCGTTATGAAAACCGGGATGTCGAAGTTGCAAATCCGGAATTGCCTGCAGAGCCGCTTGCTCGTGACCCGCATCAATATGAGACTGCAAGGTACCGAGTAATTTGTCAGCGTGTACGCTTGCGAGGCGCTGTCCTAACTGCATAGTGACCCGCCACCCGCACTTGCAACAAGTATCTTGTGACCGGCACTACGCCGTAAAACACTTTGCTGTAGGAAAAGCCTGTTCATGAAAATGGTGAGTCGTCCCACACTAAGTCGGTACCGGCAATTCTGACACTGCGAGTGACACTGACATCGTGACCACTGGCCTCGACAGATAACTTTTCGCCATTTCCCATCACATCAATACAGACAATCTTTTCAGCAGGCAAAGCAACGATTGGCAGCGACCCTTCAGTACCTGCAAGCTGCGCATTCAGCTGCTCACTGATAAACCATTGGCTGCCATCAATTGATAACATGCCGCCGACTTTGGCACTCTGTAAAGCTGCGGGATCGAGGTTGGCGGGTACCGGTGTGTGGAGTTTATAGCGACCATCGTCTTCTTCGAGCCATTGATGATTACCATCATCGAATTCAAGCCACCATTCATCCCAGTAACCGTTGCTGTAGGACACGCGCAACCGGCCGGCAACCATAAAACGGCGTTCTTTTCCGTCGTGTTTCAGCCGACCACTGCGACCAACCCGCAACATCGAAGGTGCATCGAGCGCGTGTTCGAAACTGCCACCGGACGTCCAGCCGCTGCCGCTGACATAGATCCAGTTACTGCAATGCGGACACTCCATACTGCGGGTATGTGCCGAGATACCCTCAACAGACACACCACAGGATGGACAGGAAATTGAGCTGCTAAACGCCATGCCGCGCGCTGTGATTGGTTTTCAAATCGATCCCCGAAAATCTTTGCATTATTATATGCTTTCTGGCCTGCATTTGTGTTGCGAGGCGTTACACTACCCCGGGAGCCAACCACGGAGTCAGCCCGACACCATGATAAAACTGTTTAAATCACTGTTCGGCGGCGGCGGAGATGCTGCCAGCCCGAAAGAGCCAGCAGCAGACGCGATAGAATACAAGCAATTCTCCATTCGCCCCGAGCCTATCAAAGAGGGCAGCCAGTACCGCACCGCGGGTACCATTTCGCTGCAGCAGGATGGCGAAGTAAAAAGCTCAAAGTTTATTCGCGCCGACAACCACTCTACCCGCGATGCAGCTATTGAACATGCGATCGGTAAAGGCAAACAGATTATTGATGAGCGCGGAGAAGCGTTGCTACAGACCGAGCACTGCTAAACTTTCAAAAGTGTCTATGGCGATTTGCGCCAGCACCACACCCGCAGAGGCGGTATGTTCAAAAGCTCGACTTGCACCGATCGTTGTGACGGTTCAAAGAAAGTGTTGAGCTTATCGACCCGGCTATTAACCTGATAGGCAACGAATCGGCCTCCCGGTGCCAGCTGCTGATGCACGGATTCGAGCAGGCGGGATGCGATGGCTTTATCCATTGTTGAAAACGGAATACCCGAGATCACAACATCCGGCGACGGCAGCGAGTGCCCGGCCAGAATGTCTGCAAGCTCAGTGGCATCACCGTGATGAGCAATATATCGCTGGTCCTGAATTCGAGCAGCGAGTTGATAGAGCCCTTCATTTAGCTCAATGCTCAATAACTGCGCATCATCTGACATTGCCGCCAGAATTGCTCGCGTCGTGCCGCCGTTACCCGGCCCCAGTTCAACAATAGTGCGCGCCTGTGACAAATCGGCATTGCTGATAATGCGCCGCTTCAGGTAACCGGAGCTGGGGATGACAGATCCAAGCTGACGCGGGTTTTTTATAAACTGGGTAAAAAATACAAACGCATCACTGCTCAAGTACCTGGCCTCATTCATTGCGCGAACTGTCGCCACGCTAAGTTAACGAAATCTTCTACTACCGGCAAATCATCTCCACATACTGACATATTTGCACACTGTGACGCGCAATATTGAGACAGAAAAACTAATGACAGCCAGCACATAGCCGACAGATGACTGTTACCAATACGGTTTAGAGCCATGCGCGCACTAGTGTTTTTTATGATTTTCGCCGGGTGGACCACGACGACCTCTGCCGCTCCTTCAAGCGATCCCTACCTGCGACTGCTGGAAAAAACCGGACTCACGCGGATGCTGCAGGATTTTCCAACAGAAATTCAGCTCGCTGCGAATCGCCACGCCAAACGGTGCAATGCTGTTGCCTCTGAACAGGTTCCGGCAGCGGCCGACCTGGCCGACAACCTGATGAGCAGTCTGAGACAGCAAACCAGCGTGGGTGAGGTCAAACAACTGGTCGACTGGTATGTCTCTGCGACCGGTCGCAAGATCAGGAAACTTGAGAGACGCGAGATTGACGAGAATCTCCTGCAGCAACATATCGCTGATTCCAAACGTCTTGAGCAGGTGCGGAAAATTTACCACAACACCGATACCGGGCGGTTTATCGCTAATGTGGCGGTAGAAATTGAATATGCCGGGTGGCGATTGAGCGGCTGTATGCAAAGTGCGGCGAGCTCAGGCGATCTGAAACGGCTGAAACAGGAAACCGTACGTGCCCAGGTGATCCGGGGTGAGGCTGCGACATTGATTGCGCTGTTTGAAGAAGACACCATTCGCAGCATGGAGTTTGCTTTCCTCGAGCTTACTGATGAACAAGTCAACGAATACCTGCAGGCCACTATTAAACATAAGGCGCTGTTTGCGATCCTTATTGACTCTTTGCTCAAATCGATAGACTTTGAAGCCAAGCAAATAAAGCTGTCTGCGATTCGCTAACCCCCGTTACAGACAACCACCAGCACCCTGTTACCTTGAGGTTCTATTCATAAACTACCGGGGTTTCCTGGTATAAAAACCTTCGAATCAGGAACTTCCACAGATTACTGACGTTAATCTTTTTTTCTCTGCGCACCAAATGTTTTAGTCAGACTCAAAACTGCCAATATCAGTGAGAGACGACCAAGAACAGCAGGTTTAATCAGTATTTGTTGACAACTCACCCAAATAGTCAACAAATAGCCGGAAAGCAGTTTATGTTTATATCGATATTTATTAGACCGCTATGATCGACGTTTCGAGGGTCGGTAAAAATTTAATCGGCGTTAGTCTATTATCGTCCATTCTGGTGTTCTGGCTGGGCAGTCGCTATTTGTCTGATGCTCTGACCCAGTTCTCCGGCGCGCAGCAACTGCAATCATCTGTAGCTCCGGAATCAACACTGTTTGAAGTTGCAGACAATCTCGATCACGAACGTGCCACTATTCAGCAGATACTGATCAGCTCGACACGCTTTGGCAATGACAGAGACAACCTTAGAGCGATTACCAAAAATTCCAGAAGTCTTTTTGACACGGCGAAACAACAGATCCTCCTTTCTCGCAGCAGTGGCTCGCAAAAGAATCAGAAACGCTACAGCGACGAATCTGTAGAACTGCTGATCAGTGATCTTGAAGACAGATTCAAACGCCTGTCTATTGCCAGCTCAATATTGATAGCGCAAACCTACCTGCCGTTTCCGAAGCGCGACGAGAGTGTACGACTGCAAATGTTCGATGCTTACGTCAACCTGATTGCAGCTGTCAATACACTCAGAAAACGAATACACGCGTTACCGGAAAAAAAGTACATTAAAGTGCTTTCCGCGCATGACACTAAAAACTCGATCTGGACAGTCAGTGATTCAATCAACCAGACCAGCACGTTGATAGAGAGCTTTTTGTTAAAATACAAATTGTCAGCGCTGGAATCACTTAATGTCGAAAATCTTGCACTCAGAGTTTTTCAACAGCATGAAAGAGCCAGTGAGTCACTGGCTGATCTCACAGAAATGGTTGATGATCAGATAATCAATGGAGCGGCTGCCTCTGCAGTTTCCGAGTTAAACACCCATTACGACAATACGTTCCGTGCTCAGGCTAAATCACTTATCCTGACATCACCGACTAAATCTGACGCAAATGAACTGCTCGAAAACTGGGCACGCGTGACCAGCACCACCAAAGAAAAGGTTCGCGCACTGAAAGTTGCCGCGTTGTCCAATACACTGACAACCGCAGACACAATCAAAAGTAACGCGACGGTGACTCTGCTGAGCAACGCGTTTCTTGTGTTGTTATGTGTGGCGATGGCTTACGCAACTTTTCGGATTGGCAAAAAAATACAGCACCAGGCAGATCACGATGACCTGACCGGAATACCTAATCGTCGTTATTTCTGCGCCAAACTTGAAACCCTGTTCAAGCAAACAGATACGACAAAAAATGAAAGCCTGGTATTAATGACTCTGGACCTTAACGGTTTCAAAGCAATTAACGACACAATGGGCCACGTTGCAGGAGACAACCTGTTAATCATGGTATCAGACAGACTGACTTCTCTTGTTGGCTCTCACATGACTCTCGCCCGCATGGGTGGTGATGAATTCGCTATTGCTTTCATCACCGGTGACCCCGAAGCACCGTACCAGTTGGCCTGCCAGATCAGAGATACTTTCGAAGCATCTTTTAAACTGGACGACGGCCTGGTCAAAATTGACACCAGTATTGGATACAGCAAGTACCCGAGCGATTCCGACACGGTAAAACAACTGCAAATAACATCTGACTTCGCCATGTTTAACGCAAAGCAGTCTGGCAGAAAAACGATACAGCCTTACGATCAGAAAATTGCCGATCAATTCGAAAACCGTGTCGCCATCGAAAAAGACCTGGTGCATGCAATAGACAATGACGAGCTCGAACTCTATTACCAGCCACAGTTTAATCTGGTATTAAATAAGGTAAACGCTGTCGAAGCGCTGATCAGATGGAATCACCCCACTCGCGGCATGGTGTCACCGGCCGAGTTTATAGCCGTTGCCGAGGAAACCGGTTTGATGCCTGCCATAGGGACCTGGGTGTTGAACGAAGCATGTAAGCAGGCAGCAATATGGAACAACACCGGTGATCTTCCGATAAGAGTGGCAGTAAATGTTTCAGTGCACCAAATCATGCAGGCAGAGTTTGTTCAGGAGGTGATCAATGTAATCGAACATCACAACATCTCTGCGAGTTGTCTGGAGCTTGAAATCACTGAAAGCGTTGTAATGGCAGACATTAACTGGATTGCCAGGTGCCTGAACACTCTCAAGGACTACGGCTTACGCATTGCGCTCGATGATTTTGGCACTGGTTACTCGTCACTGAACCAGCTTCAGGAGTTGCCTCTGGACACATTGAAGATTGATCGATCGTTTATCAGCGGACTGGATGACAAAAGAAAGAACATGAGGTCTGTTACTGCAACAATTACCTCAATTGCTGAAATCTACGGACTCGAAACAGTAGCAGAAGGTATTGAATCGGACGAACAATTAGTAGAAGTGAACAAGCTTGGCATTGATGTAGCGCAGGGTTACTACTACTCCAAACCGGTTGCAAGAGACGAAGTTACCGACGCTGTCGCAAGCATTAACCGCCTTACAGAGCGTTCCGTTAAAGCGGCCTGAACCCCCTCCTTTCGGCGCTTGCAGAGGCAGGCGCGTTCAGATGCATCACGGGGAACGTAGCAATTTTGTAAAAGCAGGCATCAACCACGGACGAAATGCCACCACCATGCTGTAGCCGGTCCGGTGTTCCAGGGGCAGTATGGAATCGTCCCGATTCAGCTCAATAAATCTGGCCACTGTTTTATCAATGACGCTCATCAGTTGATCGACAGATTTCTTTGACAGCATGCCAGTTCTGAACTGTCGTAATTCTCCGTCACCGTGAAACCCGGCATTTAGAAAATCGGACTGGATATTACTGGTGAAGAACTGTTCCAGTGGTCCGTTTTCGATCCATTGAAAATTATGGTCAAACAGGAACTTGATGTGCCCGTTGTCGCGGATACTGATCAGGTTAAGTTGCTCCAGCGTTTTCAGGTGTCGCTTGCATTCCCGCTCGGATATTTGATAACGACTCACAATTTGTTCAGGTGTCCAGTTAGTTAATACTGAAACCGCAACCACCAGCAAACGCATATCAGAGATAAGCTGTTTTTCCTGCTCCGCAGTGAGCGACTGTATATATCCGGTGCGCTCTTCGCTTATACGAACCAGATCAGCCAGCTCCATGGCAAACAACTCATTGCAAATCCTGACCAGACGCTCAAGATGAAAATCATTTCTGGCAAACATTTGCTTTACCCGTGCAATGCCCAAACCGAGAACCGCTGCAACATCTGACTGCTTAACCCCTTTTTCTTTCATTAGTTGTTTAAGGGTATCAATCAGGTTGGACACTTCTGACACTTTATTTCCCCTCATGGTTATTTCAAAGACGAATCAATAGCCAGCCAGCGCCAGCAACACCGCGCACAATCATCTGACTGCAATAACATGCATCTTATCTGTGTCACTGGAGTCTCAGGTTTACTGTGTCGGCAACAAAGCGTCCGACCACTTAAGCACGACATTAAACGACACGGAAATGCGCGACTCTTTCGACAAATTCGGATGCACAAAATGATGCAGAAATGATGGCCACAGCAGGATAGTACCGGCAGTTGGCATTACCGTGTACTCGGCTTCAA
>CALHCI010000155.1 GCA_937931165.1 uncultured Granulosicoccaceae bacterium | reverse complement strand
GTCTGTTGTATTGATGCAATGACCCGCTGTGACTAATGTGTCGTCAGCGATCAAAAACGCGGTGCACAATGCACCACTGCTCTGGGACACAAAGCGCTCTTCCTCGCACCAGTTTTTGCTTAACAGATTTGACCCTGAATTGAGTTTGTACGTGCCATTGGTTTCTTCCACGGCGGTGGATGGAAAAATAGCTGCTACGGATACACTGATATTACACATGGAAAGGCTGGATTGGTGTACTTCTTTTCTGTCGTCGTTTCCGTATATTGGTTTGACACCTGCCGTTGCGGTGGATGCGGCTATCAGTAGCAACAGGGTATGCGCGGCAGCGCGACAGCACAAACGTGCCTTTTCTGTTAGCGGTGACCGGTAGCGTCTGGTGACTGCCATCTACCGGGAGTCCAGTGCAGGTAGTGTTCTGGCGATAACATTTTCAACGGCAGCGCATTGGGCGTTTTGATCAGTGGTTTTCTGCCATTTATTCAGTGGAAACTGTAATGGTGCCACTACCTGCGACACGCTCAGGTCAGACTGCAGTCTGTCTAACGCAGATGCCAGGGAAGCAGGGAGTTGGTCACCTGAGACACATGCTGCCTGTGCTGATATTAACAAACCACCCAGTTCTTTAAGTTGTGGTATCAATGCATAACACTCGTTACCCGCCTGACAAACGGTTGTGTCCCTGGGCAGTGGTTTCCCTTGTGGACCTGTTGCCGGCAACGATCGCTTAGCCAGTGCTTCACCCATGCCGTGGAGTATGACGCGGTAGGCACTGCGGGTATCTTCAGTGATGTCAGTTGGCGTTGTGCTTTTTGGTTGCTGCCAGTTTGCCCACAAATTGTCCGTGGTGTGCGGTGTTGGAAGTAAAGCGATACCTATGCCGACAACAGCCAGTGTGGCAGTTATGATGGCAGTTTGAGCCGGAAAAAACGGTTGTCTGAATTTGCTGCGGATTGCCTCAATGTAGTCTGTGACAGATGCCCGGGGTTTATCGTGTGATGCGGGAACTGACTGAGCTGCTTTTTCATCGGCTTCTTCGTCAATGGCCATTCTAAGTTGGCGCCATTGCTCGTAGATATCACCATCGGATGCTATATGCGTTTTGATCTCTGCGGCTCTGGTCTCTGGTAACTCGTCGTGTATCCAGTCCCATAACTCCTCGATTGACGGCCGGGCACCCAGTGCTGGATTGTTGTTGTCCAGCAGAATAGCTGCAGTTGCAGTTCTGCGAGTGCTTTTGTCGTTAATGTCTGTCATAAGGGGCGACTTTCCGTTTCGACTACTGATGTAGTTCAGAACTCAATGTTGTGTTCTAAAAAAAACGTATGGAGTCTCTTCAATAGTGAATTCCGGTGGTTTCTAACTGTGTGTCTCTGCTGTTTTAACGCCGTCGCTGCATCTGTCAACGTCAACCCTTCCCAATACAGCAGTTTTAGCAGAATACGATCGTCCGCATTCAGTGGCGGGCTTGCAAGCTTTTTCAGTTTTTCCTGCAAATTATGGCTAGCACCGGATGGCTTGCCTGCGTCCGTAGAATTTGTGATTAGCCAGTGTGCAATCACAGAATAGCGTTCGATTTGCATTTCATCTGTCAGAAGATCTGATTGATCAGTACTGAATACTTTTGCGTCTGCCATCAGATCTTCAGTGCCTTTCTCCGATATGCTCAGATGTGATACCGGTTCGGGGCATTTGTTATGGGTTTTTATCCAGTCCACCCAGTCCTTCACAATCTCAATTGGCAGTGCAATTTTTTCTGCAATGATGCCCGCACGTAACCGGTTAACGCAGTATTCGAAAAATATCTGTGGAAAAGGCTCGCCAAGTTTCACCAGGGTGACTGGTGCGCGTAACCTGCCCAGTAGCTGTCTTCGATAGTCAGACGCAAGATTTCTGAATGAGGTTCTGACAAACGCATCGAGATTGTTGGTGTGTCTGAGCTTCGCGTTGGGTAGTACCGTGACAATCAGTTTCTCAACGACGCTGGCACAGGCGTCCTCCGGGTCTTCGAGTCCGTTTGCGAATTTATTAGTAAATTCCTGACGGTACCAGTCCAGCCATGATGATTCGCAATATTTCAGATACCACGATGAAGAATCCACGGCGTCAAACATCCCTTTGGTCAGTGATCCGGTATGCCAGCCGGCCACGCCGGGTGATCTGTCAGCAGACTGTAGCGAGATTAAATCTCCTTTTCTTTGTTCACTCGCACCTGAATGTCCGTTTAATTCAGTAAGCACTCGAAATCTGCTGATTTGCAAGCGCCGCCAAGTGTACTCGATGTATGGAATTGGTTTCCAGCGGCAAGTGGATTGAGTGGTGCGATTGACAGGCGTGCGGGTTCTGCACGCGAGCGTTTATTTTTTTGGCAGGAGACTCTGTAGTGAATACAGCGACAACAGAAAAAATTACGGATCGTCAGCAAAGCATTCCGGTATCGCCACAGCGAGGTAATACCGCATCGGCGCCTTCGCAAACACCGGGTGATGTACGCATCGCAATTGATTCGGTCACGCTGGGGGAAATAAAAATGTTGCGCAAACGACGGTACCGGAATATCTATCCATCGATGGATCTGGATGGAGATGCACTGGATCAACATGCAATCACGCTTTTTACCCGCAATGAAGCAGGCCGCATAAACAGTACCGCACGGCTTGGTGTCGGCGGTCCGGTAGGTTTACCGGAAGACAAATTTCTTGATGAGTACCGGGCAACCGGTAAAAAGCTGATTGAGTGGGGGCGATTCATCATAGAGGAGGGCGATATTGTTCTGTTAAAACGCTATTACGAAGCGGTTTTTACTATTTCTACGCAACTCGGCTTTGACTCTGTGGTGATGGCAATGAAGCCTAAGGATATTTCATTGCACCGACGTTTGATTGGCGTAAAAGTAATTAAAGACGATATGAAAATTACTTATGGCGGGCCGTTTTCATTGGCGTGCGTGGTATGGGAACTCGATGAAACAAAACCAACATTTTTTAAATGGATAAATAAATAATGAATAGTGCTGCAAATATTACTGATTGGGATGATTACTCACTGTCTTTTCAAAGTGTCATGCCGTCGCAAATGCTGGCGCTCAATCGCGAAGTCAGTTCCTATATGTCTGGCGAGGTCGCTGACTACGGTTGTGGTGCTGGTAAAATTATTCCTTTTCTGGCGCAGCAGGCGGGGGTGACCGGATATATCGGTATCGACTCTGCTGCAGAAATGGTAGCAAAAGCGACGTGGATGGCGGCAAAATTTCCACAGATGGATTCACGGCTTATCTGTGAGAAAATTGAAAATACCACGTTACCGCCGGTTGGCAGCGCGTTATCCATTAACAGCCACTACACGTGGCCGGATACAAAAGCAATACTGCAACAGATTTATCGACAATTGCGCCCAGGTGGTCTGTTCGTTCTTGCTACGATAAACCGCAATATCGATATGGCGAGGTTGCTCGGTGAAGCGGAGGTAGAAATGATTGCGCATCCTCACTGGCAGCAGTTTAAAGACCACAATATGAAGATCAGCCAGAATGACGGTCTGACCCTTAAAAGTCTGAATGAACTGATTAGCGAGGTTCAGAGTGTTGGCTTCAGTGTGGTTGAAGCGCATCAAAAGCTCTACCTGGGCGGGCTGAATTTTCTTGTTCTTGAGAAAAACTAGACTTTGGCCGGCCAGAGTCGCTCGACATTGACGGGTGTCGAGCGACTTTTAAATATGGCGCGTCGCACGCCAAAGTCGGGTTAGTGGTGCGGTAGTTCACGGCAGCGGGGTGATGTTGTCGCCAATATGCAAATTTGCGCTGTTCAAATGGATCCCGTGTTGATACGGTATCGTCTGCCTCGGGTATGTACTTCCTAAGACGGCGGCAGATGATCAGAAAACCGGTCGTTCTGCATCACTTAAACGGATGTACAAGGAGGAGCCAAAGATGGAGCTCTGTGACTTTGTCGAGTCGCTGTATGGCAGTAATAGCTTTTCAAGCGCATTTCAATTGCTGGAAAAATCAACCAACTCTCTGGGCTTTGAAGGTGTGTTGTATACCTACATTCCCAAAGCGATGGTTGATCATGCCATGCAGCCGGTCTATCAGGTGTCAGATGCCTATTCACCGGAGTATCTGGATCACTATGCCAGCGCCAGATTTGACCGCTACGACCCGTTGATTCGCGCGGTAAGTGGCGGCGAAGACAAGCCAATCAACTGGTGGGGCAGCACCTGCTCGAGGTACATGGACGATGAAAAAGAAAGTTTCGAGGTCATTGCTACCTCTAGAAATTATGGTATCAACAATGGTGTCACTCTGCCGCTGATGTCGAGTGCCAGAGGTATTTCCGGTGCCAGTTTTATCAGTCGGGAAAAAAACGGAGCATTTAATCTACTGCTTGAGGAACGTCTCGAGCAACTCACCTTGAGAACACGCTTGTTCCATAGCATGGTGACGGCCAATGCACAGTTCAGCGGGCAGTTTATACAACCACTAATTAAATCACTGAGTGATACTGAAAAACGATTTTTAATGGGACTGGCTGTGGGAAAGTCGCCGGCGCAAATTGCTGCAGAACTCAATCGCACCGAAAAATACCTTGAGCAGGTGATGCTCAAGATACGACGTAAGCTATCCGGTGTTGCGCAGGATGAAGCACCTACGTTAAACAGAAATCAAATCTTGTACTATGCGGGGTTGCTGAATATTCTTGAGTTTTCAGACCTGCACTGATGACAGAACGATGTAAAGTGCCTCGTCCGGCTGCAAGCTATCCGCAGCCGATTGCTTCTGTTTTATATCGCTATTAAGAAAAAGCCGGCATCACTTCATCGATAAACCTTCTTAACGAATCGCGTTTTCTCTCGAATGACATGCCGCTGTCTATCCACATGGAAAATTCATCGTAGCCGAGTGCCTCATAGCGCCTGATCTGATCAATAACCTCTTTGCTTGTGCCTATTGTCAGATTGCGGTGCATGTTTGCTGCAGACATCATTTCGTTGTTGTCGATTTCCTGCCGGGTTAACGGTTCAATATGTCCTTGCTGCACTGGACGCTTGTTTTGAAACCAGGCGCCAAAGTAGTTATAAAATCGACTTAACTCGTTTGCTGCGTCTGCAGTATCTGCAGCATTACTGGCAACGTAGGTATGATGCAGCAGCATGATTTTCGGGCGCTGCCCACTATGGCCGCTGCACGCATCGTTAAAGCGTTGCATCAGACTTTCAATCTCTTCTATGCCCTGCCATAGGGGAGTGACCTGTACGTTGAAACCTCCTTGTACGGCAAATTCATGGCTGTTCGGGTCACGTGCGGCAATCCAGATTGGCGGGCCTTCCGGCTGCAGGGGTTTGGGTGCAGAGGTGGTGGCAGGAAACCGATAGTACTCGCCTTCGTGACTGGCATCGCCCTTCCAGAGTTTTCTAAGCAACGGGGCCGACTCACGCATGCGTTGCCCTGCCTGCCACGCATCCATACCGGGCATTAGCCTTTCGTATTCATAGCTGTAGGCACCGCGAGCAATGCCGAGCTCCAGTCGGCCATTAGTGATCAGGTCAGTCATGGCGGCCTCACCTGCCAGCTTTATCGGGTGCCAGAACGGTGCGATGATAGTGCCGGTGCCAAGCTTGACGTTTTTGGTCTGACGCGCCAGGTCTGTGATGGTGATGAAAGGGTTGGGTGCAATGGTAAACTCCATACCGTGGTGTTCACCGGTCCAGATAGCACGCATACCACCTTCGTCTGCCATTTGGCAGAGTTCTACAAAGTCTTCGTATAACTGCTGGTGGTCTTGTGTTTCGCTGAGCCGTTCCATGTGTGCGAAGAGTGAAAATTTCATTGTTGTGCCTGTATTAGTTTTCTTGATGAGTATCCGTATGATGGACATCACCGGATTCCACATCACCGATGTAGAGACCAAACACCTTGTTGCGTACTTCAGTTTTAAATCGTGACATCATGGTTGCCTGTGCCTTGTCACTAAAGGCATTACTGTCTAGTTGATTAACAGGTATAAACTGCCCGACACGCTTTGCTGCATCACTGGCTGCATTGGCAAGAAAATACGTGTAATGGTTGTTTTGTTTGTCGTCGTAAATTGAATAGACCGGGCCGAGCTTGATATCGAGATTTAGTTCGTCAATATGCTGTTGCATAGCGCTTCTGGCGCCGTTTCTTCCCTGTTGTTGTATGGCGGGTAGCGTGAGTCCTGAATCGGTATTCAGTACCAGTATCTGATCACCGTATTTGACAATCATACCGGTAACGCCGTTAACGTCCTTGTCGCTTGAAGTATCTGCCTGTTGCTCTTTACTGAGGCTGAAATAACCGTTGCTGCTATAACCAAGGCCTGGTCGTTCAAACTGTTCAAATTCCAGTATTTTTCCCACCAGCACCATATGATCTCCCGCTTCAAAGCGATGATGCACACTGCAACTGAAGCTTGCACAGACATCATCGATTACGGGTGTGCCAAAGGAGTCCCGATGCCAGCTTACCTGTTCAAAACGATCTTCAGGGCCGCTGGCAAAATTGTTTGACACAGACTCCTGACCTTCAGCAAGAATGCTGACAGCAAAGTGTGTGGTGGTGTTGAATAGATCGTAGAAGGTAATGTGTTTGCCGGGGCATACCAGTAACAGTGGCGGGTCCATGGAAACGGACGTGAAAGAGTTTGCTGTAAACCCAACCGGGTTTCCATTATCGTCCGAGGCGGTAACAATCGTTACACCGGTCATGAAGCTTCCGAATGCGCGCCGCAGAATATTTTCATCAAGCATTGTCGTTGTCCATCGAGTTAAGTCGCACTGATTCAACCTTTTTTAAAATGAGCGACCAGTGCATTGGTGACTGCTGTTCCGTGTGTCAGTGACATCATGTGTCTGGCTTGCTCAATGATAATGCAACGTGAGTTGGTGACCAGCCTTGTCATTGCGTGTGACATTGCCGGTGTAGAGTTTGGTTCCAGCTCACCGGTAATAAACAACGCCGGGCAACGTATGTCGGCAAGTTGTTCATCGGCAGGGGCATCGGCATTGGCAAAGGCATGGTATGCAGCGGCATAGGATTGTTGATTCATAGTGGCCAGCCATTGTCTGCACTGATCATTCACGGTTTTTATTTCGCCTTCAGGGGATGTGCCAAACCATCTTTCAAGGGTTGCTGTCGGGTCTGGCTGTTTATCTGTTAAGAGTTCGGCGACTCGCTGTCTGATGGCTTTGGTTGCCTTTTCGCTACGTCGGTAGATGCCGTTGCATACGGCAATACCGCTGGTGAGTTGCGGGTAACGTACGGCCATGTCCAGCGCTATCAGAGCACCCATAGAGTGCCCGGTAACAATTGCAGGGCTGTCGAGTGTTGCAGCAATACCGTCTGTATAAAGCTCAAGTTCCGGTAGTGTTGTTGCCAGAGCAGGGCTTTCTCCATGGCCGGGCATATCCACTACTGTCAGTGAAAAATGTGGTTCCAGTGCGTCCGTTATGTTGTTCCAGTAGTCGGCGTTCATACCAACGCCGTGAATCAACAGCATAGATGGCAGGTTGCCAACCGGGGTGGACCGGTAGCCGGCTATCCCTGAGGCAAGACTAGATCGCGGCAGGGTTGTCAACGTTGTGTCCGAGGTCTTTGAGGTCCTGATAGCGATCACCAATGCGATGGTGCGGACGTCCACCGCTGGCACCGCCCAGAACAATCACCAGTTCATCGGCTCTGGGTGCATCCGCAATGGAGAACTGCACCGTCAGATAGTGCGAGCGTCTGCCTGCGTCATGCTTGTCCATCAGTGGTACAGCGATTGGTGCGTTCGCAGGACCGCGGGTATTGGCAAATGACAGGTAGCTGGTGGCACCTACCGCGGTCCGGTAGTGATTGCCGAATCGCAGTGTATGTATCAGCGCCGAGGCGTGCTCGATCTCACCCTCAAGCCCAACCACCGCTGATTTACCATAGGCCTCGATGTTATCTCCGCCACCGGCCAGCGTGATGATGCGGTCGGTTAGCTGCTCGCCAAGCTCTGGTCCGATGGTGTTGATTTCCGGTTTCAGATCTTCAACGTAGCGACCCGCCCACGGATTGGTAATGACCGCAGCAACTGCGTACATTCGCCACGGCTGTGGTGCTTTTTTGAATCCCTCGGTCAGCACTTCTTCGTCGAAGGTGACAAATTTACGAATCTCGGTCATTGCGCGCTGCAGGTGATGAATGGAGAATGAAACTATTGCTGTTTTTTGTCCTTTTGACAATCAACTATTTTTCGGTCATTCGCATAAGCAGCGCTTATTGCCCGGCAAACTACTATGTCTCAATCACTACCACCACTGGGTTGGTTTCGCAGCTTTGAATGTGCGGCGCAGCACCAGAGTTTTACCGCCGCCGCAGAAGAGCTGGGGCTGACCCAGTCTGCCGTCAGCCAGCAGATCAGGTTGCTGGAGTCGCGTCTTGGCTGTCGATTGTTTGACCGCAAACCCCGCGGCATTACGCTGACCGATGATGGGCGCAAGTTACTGCCTGAAATCTCCAGGGCAATAGACGCTCTGAGATCAGCAACAGAACCGTATGAGAAATCACAAACAGAACTGTTGACCATTGCGACCAGCGTGAGTGTGGCGCAATGGTATCTTGCGCCACAACTCAACCGGTTTCTGGCCGACCGGCCGGCCCTTGATGTTCGGCTGTTAACCACCGTATGGCCGGATGGGCTGGCAGATTCCACTGACGTGCAAATTCGCTTTGGTGCAGACGAAGGTCAACCGGCGCTCGGTCGCAATCGACTGGTATTGGTGGCATCTCCCGCGCTGGTTGCTGCGGAAAAGCTGCCATTGCGTGATGCGGCCTTCCAGCGTTACCCGCTTATTCAGGCGGTCGGCACTTCAGACAACTGGGTTAACTGCGCTCATCAGTTTGGTTTTGGTGCAAATCATCCGTCAACAATCTATGTTGATTCACATGGGCTGTCTGTAGACCTTGCACGCGCGGGGTCGGGAATAGCGCTGACCAGTGAACTCATCGCTCTGCCGTTGCTTGCGAGTGGTGATCTGGTCCTGGTGAGCCCGATTACACCTGCGGCGGTTGATGGCTATTTTATCAACGCGCTCACCGGCAGAAATGCAGCACCGGGTCAGCAGTTTATAGCCTGGTTGCAAGAGCACGTAGATCGATTAATGCAGACCTGTGTGCCAAAGTGAGTTCAGCTCCCGCTGGCGTGGGCGGTGTTTTCATTAAGTTTCATTGAAACCTGTTGTCCTGGTACGAAGCGATGTCGCTGCTATTGTTCTATTAACGTACAGGCAGAACATGGATTCTAGCCCGGATTACTCTGAGGATTCGCCACTCAGTGGCCAGGTTGACTGTCAATTAAGATTGCGTCTGATGGTGAATTGACAGAGTGCCAAAATAGAAACAGCACCAAATCGACATTTGGAACGATCAACAGTATTGTCCTTAAACATCACCGTCGCCTTATGAATAATCCGTGCTGGAGCATAAGCTAACTGTTACCAGCGTCTGCCGATCAATGTCCGATACGTCAGCACTGACTGATCTGTTGAATTGGGTTGAACCTGGTTGCCGGTTAACGTTAAATCACTCTGGAAATCTGCATTTCAGGTAATTCAAAAGATGAAAAAACTAGGGCTTGTTGGTGGATTGGCGTGGCCTTCAACGGCGGACTACTATCGACTGCTGTGCGAAGGCACGATCGCTCACTTCGATGAGACAGGCCACCAGGTCGATGAGACAGGCCACCAGGGTCTGCTGCCAACGCCACCGGTGATGATTGAATCCTTAGTGATGGCGGAAACGAGACTGCTTCGCGGCGAAACAGGTAACGAAAAATCCTGGTCAGCATTCGATGATGTGTTTCGCAATAGTATTAACAGACTGGAAGTTGCCGGTTGTGAATTTGCCGCGATAGCCAGTAATACACCGCATGCCCGATTGCATGCAATACGCAACGGTATCAATATTCCGGTTGTCAGTATTATTGAAGCGTCTGCGCGCAAAACAGCCCAATCCGGCTTCACATCAGCGTTGGTGCTGGGGACAAGCGTTACGATGCGCGAGCACAATTATGCCCAGGCACTGAAAAAATTCTCAGTTGTAGCGAATCGACCATTGGCGGATGCGAAAATCGATCACCTGCAACAGGTTATAGATACGGAATTTTATAAAACTGCGGAGTCAGATAACGGCCGGACAGTAATTATCGATTATTGCAAAACATTGGTTACTGACCCTAAGTCTACTGCGGTGTTACTAGCCTGTACCGAGCTGCCGCTGGCGTTTCCGGAGCATTCGAATTCAGCGGTGTTTACCAGCGAAGGATTTAACTTTGTGAATACGTCGGTAGTTCATGTTGAGGCGATACTGGATTTCATGCTCGGCAGGGTGTCTGAACCGGATGATAATAATCAGGGGAGTTGAAGTCTGAATAGGCTGAGATTGCCTGTGCAAAGTTACTCAAGCCAGCCGGTGGCAACGGCAGATGCCCAGTCCGACCTTTCGTTTTTGTGTGCAAGAGCTGCCATTCTGTTTGAGTTGTATGGGACATTTCTAATACTCACAAACCAGTTTTTATCTGACTTCTCAGCGATGGCATAGCAAGCATCTGGTGTACCCGTTTGCATGGAGTGATATACAGGTGCCGTGTCACTGTAAGCCGGGCATCCGACACTGCCCGGGTTTAACAGTAGCCTGCCATCGGCCAGTCTCATCAGTCTGGGGATGTGTGTATGGCCGCAAAGCATAAGGCTGGCGTCGATATCACAGGCCTTTTTCTCAATGTGGTTTTTGTCTGCGATACCTGTTGAGCCATCACTATGGACAGTCTCCATCCAGTAGGTTAAATCACTGTCCGGGGTACCGTGGCAGGCAAAGATGTCATTCTCTATGGTCAGGCTTGTGGGTAAATTCGATAGCCAGGCAATATGCTTTTCGTCAAGTTGAGCCGCAGCCACCCGGTCTGAAGGACCCATTTCAGCAGCGGATTGTTCAAGCAACCATCTGTCGTGATTGCCTCGAATACTACGCATGTCACTTCCAATCAGTAAGTCTGCAGTGCCTCCTGCATCCAGCGGACCGCTGAAGTGATCGCCAAGGTTTATTATCTGATCTACACCCTCACGCTTAATATCTCTTAACACAGCTTGTAAAGCATCCACGTTGCCATGAATGTCTGCTATCACTGCGAGTTTCATTGATTGCTCCGAATTATGTTTCAGGACTGATTGTCAGTCATTGGCGCAGTGGTCGACCGCTTCGGTTTGACCCTGCAGCATGTGGTGATGGTATTACTTATTGATTAACTTATTCTGGATCGGATTGCACTACGGTTGTGCAGAAATAGCAGTGGGCAGCGTAGACGTAGTAGTGATTCTCCACCTGCAGCACTGACTGCTGGACACGATCCTATGTCCCCTGCCTGTGGTCTGCAAACAGCGTGGATCGAGGTATCAGTACGCAACCGGGGCTTGACCTGGTTAAGGTTGGTATAGTAATTTCAAGGGCAAGTTAACCAGAGCTAATCGTCACCTTCATGTCAACAAGCTTCTCACTCAATCAGTCCCGCGCAGCATCTTTGGATGCGGTGCGTGCTGTGGTGGAAGTGTCAGTCGTGGTGGTGGATGTGCTCGTGGTGAGAAATCACCATTCGCCGTAGCGGTTAGCAGATACGAACTCTGAAAACCCCTCGGCGAAAGTCGGGGGGTTTTTTTTTGCCTGCTGCAAATATCCGGTGCCGGGTATTACAGCGAAAATTTTAAAAACCTGAGAGCGAATCATCGCCATGACTGAATTAGCAACAAGACCGGAAACCAGTGCTGACATGACATCGACTGATGTTCAGGTGGACGTAGTGGTGCCGCAGACACGTGAGCTTTCGGGTGCACAGCTACTGATCGAGTTGCTCGAACGGCAGGGTGTTACCCGTATTGCCGGTGTGCCGGGCGGGGCTAATCTGCCTATGTATGATGCGTTGTCGCATTCGTTGATAAACCATGTGCTGGCACGCCATGAGCAGGGCGCAGGGTTTATCGCACAGGGCATGGCTCGCGTCACCGGTGAGGCGCAGGTGTGCTTTGCGAGTTCCGGCCCGGGTGCGACCAATCTGCTCACGGCTGTCGCTGATGCACACCTCGATTCTATTCCGCTTATTGCAATTACCGGTCAGGTACCGCAGGCGATGATCGGTACCGATGCTTTTCAGGAGATTGATACCTTTGGTCTGATGTTGCCAATCTCCAAACACAATTATCTGGTGCGCTCTGCAGAAGAGTTGCTTGAGGTGATTCCGGCAGCTTTTGAACTGGCGTTGTCTGGCAGACCAGGGCCGGTGTCTGTCGATATTCCTAAAGACGTGCAAAACGAAATTATCCGTGTGACTGAACTTCCGGCACCAGGACGACGAGCACCAGACCCTGTGGTGTCTGCTGATGAGGTGCAGGCGCTGCTTAACCGAATAAATGCTGCAACAAAGCCGGTATTGATGATCGGCGGCGGTATTGTTTACGCGAGCGCCACTGATGATCTGCGACAGTTTGCCGAGCAGATGGATATACCTGCGGTGCAAACCTTTATGGGACTGGGGGTTTTGCCTTCGGATCACCCGTTGTCACTGGGAATGCTCGGTATGCATGGTGCGCCCTATACCAATCTGGTGCTTGAAGAGTGCGATTTACTGGTCGGGCTGGGTGTGCGGTTTGATGATCGTGCCACGGGTAAGGTAGCGGCTTTTTGTCCAAATGCCGAATTCCTCCATGTTGATATAGACAATAGCGAGATTGGCAAAGTACTGCAGCCGGTGCAGTCGATAGTCGCTGATGTCGGCAGTGTACTGAGGCTTGCCAACAAGATACTTGAGCCGCAGCAAAACCGGCAATGGCGTCAGGAAGTGGATCAGCTCAAACACGATCACCCGCTGGTACTGGATGGCAAAGATGAATTATTCCGTCCTTACGGTGCTATCGCAGCGGTTGCTGATATTGTGGGTGAATCCGCCAACATTACGACGGATGTCGGGCAACACCAGATGTGGGTGGCACAGGCGTATCCGTTTGTGCGGCCGCGTCAGTGGATCAGTTCCGGCGGTCTCGGCACGATGGGGTTTGGCCTGCCGGCTGCTATCGGTATGGCGCTGGCCGCACCTGACCACAAGACGATTTGTTTTTCCGGTGATGGCAGTCTGATGATGAACATTCAGGAGTTCGCAACGGCTGCAGAACACAACCTCGACCTCAAAGTGATCGTGCTGAATAACAACCATCTTGGCCTGGTGCGACAACAACAGACCCTGTTCTACGATAAAAACCTGTCTGCGGTAAAGTTTGAACAAAAAACAAACTTCCCGCTCGCCGCACAGGCAATGGGAATGAAGGGTATTGATCTTTCAGACTGTGACGATCCGGGGCAGGCGTTGCGACAGGCTTTGACCGAGCCCGGCCCTTGTTTAATTAATATACCCATTGCCGAAACCGAAATGGTGTTTCCGATGGTCGCTCCAGGTGGAGCCAACAAAGATATGATTACCTGTGAAGCAACCGATGATCACTCAGGAGAGTCCGCATGAGTGTTGCCAATACCGCTATTCTAAAACTGACCGTTAATAACCACCCGGGTGTGATGTCTCATGTGTGTGGTCTGTTTGCGCGGCGTGCCTATAACCTCGAAGGTATTATGGTTCGCCCGGTGCGCGATAATAAAAAGCTCAGTCGTATGTGGTTACTGGTTGACGAGGAAGATCGACTGCAGCAATTAATCAGGCAAACAGAAAAGCTGGTAGATGTGATCAGTGTTGAACAGCACGCAATGGAAGGCAGTGCCTTTGAGGCGACTCAGGATTATTTTGTGTAGACGTTAAGGCGGGCGCTCTGTATCTGTACATCGGCAATGTTGGGACATGACAGGAAACGGATCAGTTGAGATTGCCGGTGGTCGGGTTGTTGCAGGGGTGCATGGTTATGATCTTGCGGGGTTTGTAGATGGTGAGGGTAAAGTCACCGCAGAATTAAGCCTTAAAGAACGCATGAAATTCATTCTTACCGCTCAGCTGGACGCCAGCACCGGCACCGGTACCGGAAAGCTAATACATACTTCTGAACGTGATGGTCAGCAGGGCTGTAACTCCACGGTTAAACTCACGAAGTCGCCCGTCTGAATAGAACGTATCCCGCCAGCTGACATAAACCGGTTATGTATATTCAGTCACTGTTTGAGGCGGTGCCATTCTCCGCTCCAGATACGTCGATGGAAAAGCGGAAACTTTACTAGTTCTTCTGCCAGAAAAAGTGCAAACACCCAGGCAACTGACACATCAAGAATGAGTACAAAAAGTGCTGTCATTGGCACCATAAATAACCAGTTTGCCGCCAGATGAATATTCATTGAAGACCTGGTGTCACCGGAAGCACGCAGCACGTTGCCGCAAATGGCGTTGGATGTACGCGGGAATGGCACCAGCAACAGTACCGGCAGAAAGCTGAGCAACGCCAGTCTGGTTTCTTCTGCAAGGTCGGCATAGATCAGGCGTGTAGCAAAAATTATTAATGCATAAGCGGTGGCTACAATAAATGCCGAGACGAATGCCCAGCGCCAGGCGCGACTGAGAAATTTGTTGAGAGAGGCAGAGGATAATGACTTGCCAAGTAGTTGAGCAATCAGTATTCCGGTCGCCTGTGTCCAGGTATAGCTCAGCTGCCCGGCTATCCGCACCCATGGCATGATGAGCGTCATGGCAGCGAACTGGTAAATACTCAGGTTGGCGTAAATTGCCATACACGCCTGGTTCGCAAAAGTCATGCTAATGAAAGTCGCCGCTATCGGCCAGGAAAAATTAAACTGTTTTTTGGTGGCAGTGATTAAAGAGTTGTGCTTCCAGCCGTCTACGTTCTGAAATAATCCGTGATGACGAAAAAACACGGCAGCCAGAAACAGTAACCGCAATAGCGCACCAATAAATGATCCCCAGGCAGCCCCTGCCAGCCCCAGTTCAGGCAAGCCATAAAGACCAAAGATCAATAAAATACTGGATCCGATGTTTGCAGGTGCTGAAATCAGAAAACTGTAGAAGGACAACCTGGTGCGACCGCAGCCATTGAAGTGACTGGTGAAAGCGGCGCTTACGGCTTCAGCCAGCATCACGAGAATAAATACCTGTAAATATTGTGAGGCGTTGTCTGCGATGTCTGCGGTATGCGCCAACATCTCAACCAAAGTTTGCCCAAAGAACAAAATCAGAACGGTGCCGGAAAGAATCAATGTAACGTTGATTAGCAAGCCGCCGAAAAATGCCGTTTTCAGTTCAAGCGGTTCACCGGTGCCATAAGCCTGTGCCACCTTGATTTGCATCGCATTCGCAAAGGCTAACGTCATGCCCATAAGCAAGCCTGAAATGACAGTGGCCACACCGATTGATGCGACGGCCTCTTCACCAAGAAAAGAAACCAGATAGAGGTCAATAATAACGATTGAAAACATCATGACGGCACGCAACGCCAACGGCCACGAAATAGCGAAGATTTCTGCGGTGGTGGGTATATCAGAGTCCGGTGATGTTACGGATTTCGAACCGGGTATCATGAGTCAAACAAAATAATGGAACCTGCGGTAAAGTGGTGGGTGTTAATTCTGTAAAGGGGCGGGTGAGTCTACCGGTTTAATAGCAGGGCGTCAGGCTACGATTTCTGCACTGTTACCGAGTGTGTGTCAGTCTGTCAGGTGCTCAAGGAAGTATGGTAAATACCGGCGGGTTACTCAACCATTGTTCCCTGATGATAGAAGATCTTCCAGTCGCCATTGCATCTGCGCCAGATAGTAGAGCGGCGTGATTCCCTGTCATTCTGAAAAAGTGTATAGGTGGCCAGATAGCATTCATCCGCAATCTTCCGGCATTGGAAGTCTTCGATGTGCCAGGTCCCGTAGGTAGGGTGTGTATGTCTGCTTACCAGCGTCTCAATAACATAGTCGCGGCTGTACCTTCTTCCTGACGCGCCGACTTCCCAGAAGTCCGGGTCAGTCATGCGTTCGTAGTCTTGCTGGGTGACTCCAAACTCTTCCCGATGGAATAAGGGTTCACGCGCCATCAATTCGGCCATCACCCCTAGCCCGGTTTATTCATGAAAATGACGGCATCCCGCTTGATCCTTGATTCCACAGCGAATTTTTTCTCTTGCAAATATCAGTAAGTATTTGACGCGAGAAGAAAACCCCCTGTGAAACCAATGCTCTGCGCGCTATGCTCGCCATTTCATGAATAAACCGGGCTAGATGATCCTTTTTTGTTGCGAAATCAGGGTTGGGAGAGGAATTAACCTTTGCGGCTGAAGCGGTACCATCAATAATCTTTACTGAATAACGATCCATAGTTGTTTGAATAAAAGCCGGTAGAATCACTATTGTGACATGACATTCAGCAATTAGTTATTCAAACTGATGATGTGCCTGCCACTCGTTTCGTAAACGCTCTCCGATTTCTGCAAATCCAGCGTCCATCAATTCGCACTTTGCCATTCTGTCTACGCGAAAATGCCGGAAGTCTTTTCTCAACTCACACCAGGCAGCGACCACCAATGCGTCTACATAATAAAGCAGTACCAATGGCAGGATAGTTCTCGTACTGGTACGTTCTTCAACATCCCTGTAATCAATGGCGAGCTTTTTATGATCCCGAATAGACTCGCGAATCAAACCGGGATCTGCTGACGCGCTGGGAATCTCATGCCAGTTTGAGGTAAAAACGGACTGACTGATCAATCCGTACGGATTGTCTTCGGGTAGTACATCAGAGATTTTTCGAACCACACTTTTTGCAGCAGTTTCAAGCGAGCTGTCTGCTGTTCTGCCGAGTAGTGACAAGCCAACCGCTATTGCTTCAACTTCTTCGGTGGTAAACATCAGAGGTGGCAGATCAAAGCCTGGGCGCATGAGGTAGCCAATGCCCGCTTCTCCGTCAATGGGTACCCGCATTGACTGGAGCGCCACAATATCGCGATAGATAGTCCGTTTGGTGACTTCAAGTTCATCTGCCAGTTGTTGTGCGGTGAGTGATCGCTTTGAGCTGCGCAAAAGCTGAATAATCTCGAACAATCGTGTTGAGCGGTTCATGATGTATCTCCGACTTTCCCTGCCTCTCCGGGTGTGACAACACATTACCATCATTGCTGACATGTTTGTGTCAGTAGTGCTGATAGATTTGCTGTTCATGATCAGGGAGCGAACTCTATGTCCATCATTTCCAGTATCTGCAGGAAACCCCGCTCAATGCCCGGTTTGCAGTTGACGCCGTATTTGCTGGGGCTGATTCTGGTTATTGCAGCGACTGTTTCATGGAGTACTGCGGGACTTTTTACGCGGATAATTGCACTTGATCGCTGGACGTTACTGTTGTGGCGCGGCTTGTTTGGCGGTGTTGCGATTGCGGTAGTGGTCAGAATGTCGAGCGGTGGTGGTCTGTTCTATCAGTGTAAGTCACTTGGTGTTGCCGGCTGGTTGTTCGCCTTTGTTTCTGCCATTGGCATGGTGTTTTTTATTTCTGCGTTAACGACGACCACCGTGGCACATGTATCTATTATATATGCGGTTGTGCCGCTGGTGACTGCTGCTATTGCATGGGTGGTTATCGGGGAGCGACCGAGTCGTGGAGCAATCGCCGCCTGCGTGGTTTCGCTTGTCGGCGTAATAATTATGATGGGCCTGTCTTCTGAGGGTACCTGGCAGGGTGCGCTGTTAGCGTTAGGTATGACAGTGTGTCTGGCGGTGATGATGATTATGGTGCGCGCAATGCCCGAGCTACCGATACTTGCAGCCGCCTGTATATCCGCATTTATGAGTGCAGCAATGGCACTGCCCTTTAGTTCACCCATGTCTACCCAACCCGATCAGTGGGTATGGTTAATGGCGTTTGGCATTATTAACTCAGCACTTGGGTTAACGCTATTTATTATTGGATCAAAATTGATTCCAGCAGTTGAGACGGCACTTATTACCGCGTTAGACGCGCCGCTGGCACCAGTGTGGGTGTGGTTGATATTCAGTGAAACGCCGGGGGCTGCCACTGTGCTGGGTGGCAGTGTTGTATTTGTTTCTGTGGGGTACTACTTGTATGGCGCTGCACGCTCATAAGTTTTTACATCAAACACTTGGAAGATCAAAGGGAGAACAAAAGTGGAAAATACGATTATTCAAACCGGCTTTAGTACACAAGCCATCAATATGCAGCCATTCTGGAAGCTGACGTATCAGGCACCTGTTGAAGATATAGATCGAATATTCGACAGCATTACTGAGGTCACGCCACTGGTACAGGGTAAAACCGATAGAAACGGATACAGGACAGCGAGCGGGTTTGAATATTATCGACCGCTTGAGGGTACACCAACCGGTGCTGAAGATGAGCTGCGAAGACGGCCTGCTGTCGATGAAATGTCTATTCTCATTCCAAGAGATCAGGTATTACTCGAGAAAATTATCGATAGTATCTATGAAGTACACAGCTACTATGAGCCGGTAATAGTAGTAGCGGAAGTGCTGCGAAGCGAGTGTATTGGTCTGGATGATTCTGACAATCCACACCGCTGGTGGAACAAGGGTGGAGACTGGAAGCAGTGAGGTTTTGTAGATCAACCCGCTGCACGCGTATCTTTAGTTTAAAGATGCGATAGATAAATCAGGAAAAAGAAAATGGATAATAAGCCTCTTCAAAGCGATGTAAGTGAACGGGAAACGACTACCACAAACAAGTTTAGTGATTTTGTTCGCTTACACGAAAATAGAGAACTCTTTGTGATGCCAAATCCGTGGGATGCTGGTTCAACGCGAATTTTTTCACAACTCGGTTTTAAAGCGCTGGCTACCACCAGCGGGGGGATGGCTTATTCACTCGGTAAACGTGACGGGCACGTCACCAGAGAAGAAGCCATAGAACACTGTCGTGATATTGCAGCTGCCACACCGCTGCCTGTCTCTGCAGATCTTGAAAATGGTTATGGAGATTCTCCGGAGTCAATCGCAGATATGATCACAGCGATTGCTGCCACCGGTGTGGCTGGTTGTTCAATTGAAGATTATACCGGAGATCCCGATTCGGCTATTTACGATAGTAGTTTGGCAGTAGAGCGAATTCAGGCTGCACATGAAGCCAGGTTGACAATGGCTAACGACTTTGTTCTAACGGCTCGCTGTGAAAAATATCTCTGGAACGAAAAAGATCCAGATGCGGTGATCGAAAGACTTCAGGCGTTTGAATCGGTCGGTGCTGATGTGCTGTTTGCACCGGGAATGAATGATCTTCGGGATATTGAGCTGTTGATGCAATCTGTAACCAAACCTGTCAATGTGATTATGTCGTCGCCTGATTTACCTTATGGGCTCGATGAGTTAAAGGCACTTGGAGTCAGGCGAGTAAGTGTCGGGTCATCTATTGCTCAATTGGTGTATGGTAAGGCAATAGCGGCCATTAAAGAAATTGCAGAAACAGGTACGTTTCGATTTGTGCAGGAAGCAACGGACTACGAGGCGTTGGAAGCCTGGTTTAAATAGCTGTGGATTTTGATTTTGAAAAAATTCATGCACAGTGTTAGTCGAGCTGGTGTGCCAGACAGAAGCTTGACGTATATCCGTTTCATACTAAATCTTCTTTGGCCCTTGTCGTCCTTCAGGGCCAGAAAAAAAGGTAGGCGCCCTGACACCACCAATAAAACAACAATATCAAAGTAGAGAGGCAGAACCTGCATCAACTTCGTAATCCGAGCGTCTAATTGGTTATTTGAAATCCTCCGGAGCCGGGTCAAAGCGCCATGCATGGCGCAACCCGGTTTGGAGGATGCCAGGTCGGAACGGCTGAGTGCAGCAAACGAACCACAAGCCTGCCGCAACTAATCAGTAACCCTCTGAGGCTTCTGCAATAAACCCCGCAGGAACATTGGTGCAACAAACCCGGCTATTGCTGCAATCCATAATCCAATTGCAATGGGTGATGAAAACAAATACAGAAAATCACCATCTGACAACACCATCGCACGGCGCAGTGCATCTTCCATATGTCTGCCAAGCAGAATGCCAAGTATTACTGGAACCGTGGGTATGTCGAGCTTGCGCAGGATGTAGCCAAGTACACCGAACGCGACCATTAACAAGAGATCGAAGTAGCTGCCCGAGAGTGAATAGATGCCGACAAAGGAAATCATTGTGACACCCGGTAACAGTACCCACGCCGGAACCTGCAAGACGCGAACAAATATCTTGACCATTGGCACGTTCATTAACAGCAATACGACATTGGCAATAAGCAGCGATGCTATTAGTCCCCAGACAACCTCTGGTCGGTCGGTAAATAGCGTAGGACCAGGGGTGATGTTTAGCGTCATCAGCAGTGCCAGTAGTACCGCTGTAGTGCCGGAACCGGGAACACCAAGTGTTAGCATGGGTACCAGTGCGCCACCGGCAGCGGCGTTATTGCCCGCCTCCGGGGCCGCTACGCCTTTGGGCACACCGGTGCCAAACCCACCGTCTTTACCGGCAATAGATTTTTCAGACATATAGGCCAGAAAGCTGCCCAGTGATGCGCCGGCACCGGGCAATATACCTGCGATAAACCCGACCAGGCTGGCGCGCAGCATTGTCCATTTTGTGGAGAATATTTCACGCCACGGTACGGTGACCTTGTCTAGTTTGACGCCAATAGATGAGCTTTTGCCTTTGCCTTCAATAAAGAAAAACACTTCAGCAATGGCAAACAGTCCGACAATCGCTACCAGAAAATCAATGCCGTCCATTAAGTGCAGGTTGTTGAAGGTAAAGCGTGGCAGACCGGAGTTGTTGTCGAGTCCGATCATGGCAATACCCAGTCCGATACATGATGCCAGTGCCGCCTTTGCCTGATTGTTGGATGACATACCGCCAAGGGTACAGAACGCCAGCAGGTAAAGTGCAAAGTATTCTGCCGGCCCGAATTTATAGGCGACTTTGGCCAGTAACGGCGCCAGCAATAGCAGTCCGATGGTGGCGAGAAAAGCACCCACAAAAGACGCAACACCAGACAACACCAGAGCATTGCCGGCTTTGCCCTGTCTTGCCATCGGGTAGCCATCTAATGTGGTCATTAATGCCGGTTCATCACCGGGAATATTTAATAGTATTGAGCTTATGCGGCCGCCGTACATTGCGCCGTAATAAACGCTTGTCATTAATACCAGTGCCGACGTGGCGTCGAGGCCGAGAGTAAACGTAATCGGAATAAGGATTGCCACGCCGTTGGACGGGCCGAGGCCCGGCAGCGCGCCGATGATGGTGCCGATAAAGCAACCGACCACCGCCAGCATTAACGTATAGGGGCTCAGCGCAATTGAGAAACCAAGAGCAAGATTGTTTAGAATTTCCATTTAGCTTGCTGCCGCGAACCAGGTTTTGGGGAACGGAAACAAGCCGAGCCCGAGTGCATATTTAAACAGGATAAAAAGCCCGACAGACAGTGCAATACCGGTTAGGATTGCCTGCAGTGCTCTGGGCGAGATCTGATAACTCAGTATGGCAGCAGTGATTGCAGTGGGTATCAGAAAGCCCAGCGGCTTAAGCGCATAAGCGTAAGAAATCAGCACGATAATACAAACAAGCAGAGCCAGCAGTGTTCTGCCTGGCGGCCAGTCCGGATCATCGTCAGGTCTGACGATCATATAAAGACCGCAGAGTGCCGCAACCGCACCCACCAGCATGGGGAAAGCTTTGGGTCCGACCGGGTCTGACAGGAAGCTGGTCTGTACCTGAGTAGCGCTCGCCATATAGGCAAGCGCTACCAGAACCGCGACCAGACCAAATAGTCGATCGCTGAGCATTTACTGTATCACGCCGATGTCTTTAGACAGTTGACGAACTTCTTCAACAACCTGATCGATGTAACCCTGAAAGTCACCACCGACTTTGGTGAATGGTGCAAGACCGTTGGCGACCATTGCTTCCTGCCACTCTGCGCTGTCAGCAACTTTTTGCAGTCGCTCTGCCCACATGTTGAAAGTGTCGTCACTGACATCTTTAGGTACGTACAGACCACGCCAGTTCACCGCAACAACGTCAAAGCCCTGTTCTTTGGCAGTTGGAATGTCGTCGAAGCCCGGTACGCGTTCTTCAGTGAGCACTGCCAGTGCACGAATTTCACCGGACTTAAGGAAACCGACTATCTCTGACATATCGCCTGTCATTGCCTGTGTGAATCCACCGACAGTCTGTGTGATGGCATCTGCACCACCGTCAACACCGATGTATTTCACTTTGGTGATATCGTCAAAGCCAACGCGTTGCAGTAGCATTAGCGGCTTCAGATGATCGAAGCCACCAACCGCAGAACCACCGGCAAAAGCCACTGAGCCCGGATCTTCTTTGATGGCGTTGAGTAACTGACCCAGATCCTGGAACTCACTGTCTTTGGCAACCACAATGACACCGGGATCAGCACCAATAGCACCGACAAAGCGAACCTGATCTGCAGTCATACCGGCGTAGGCGTTTTGCGCAAGACGGGTAGCAGTTGCAGAAGAAGCGGCAACAATCAGATCAGCGTCATCAGCGCGCTCGTTAACCACGTGTCCGTAAGCCAGACCACCACCGCCACCGGCCATGTTGGTTACCTGAATCGGCTTATCGACCGCGCCGATATCGTGCATGATTTTACCAATGGTGCGGCAGGTAAAGTCCCAGCCACCACCGGGGTTGGCAGGTGCGATACACTCGGCGGCGTTACCATTGCTGATTAAGCCAACGCTTAGCAGCACACCAGCGGCAATAGATTTTTTAAAGCAAGATTTCATTTACGATTCTCTCCAGAGTAAATTTGGCCAGATTAATTTTGGCGGGGGACAGCCTGGCCCGTGTAAAGTCCGGTATTTGTGACCCGGACAACAAGGCATCAGTGATTCCTTGCAAACGCTATAGTTTCATGAAAATCTGTCACCAACCTGTCACCCGCCGTGGACAAAGTCACGCATATGCGTTTTTTGCTTGTTGAAGATAACACAGACCTTGCAAATTCTGTCAGTGCGCGGCTGAAGCTGGATGGGCACGCGGTGGACTGGGCGGCTGACCTGCGTGGTGCCGACGGCTGCCTGGCCGGTGCCAGTTACGACTTGATTCTGCTTGATATTGCGTTGCCCGATGGCGATGGCCGTGACTTTCTGGCCAGGCACAGAGCAATGAATCGTGATACACCGATTATTGTGATGACAGCCCGCAATGCGGTATCTGACCGTGTAAAACTGCTCGACAGCGGGGCAGATGACTATGTGACAAAGCCCTTTGATTTTTCCGAACTCGAAGCACGCTGCCGCGCTGTACTCAGGCGTCGTGGCGGTGCTGCACGAAATGTAGTGAGTTTCGGTGGTATGGAATTCGACGCACTTGCCGCACAACTGACTATCGGCAACGAAGTCAGAGAGTTGCGCAATCGTGAACTGAGACTGCTTGAGATTTTGTTGTCCAGCCCGCGTTCAATCTATTCCAAAGCACAACTATGTGACCGGTTGTTTTCGTACTCCGAAGCGCCATCTGAAAATGCGATTGAAGTTTATGTCGGAAGACTGCGTAAAAAACTGGAGGGCAGCAATGCACGCATAGAAACAGTACGCGGTGTGGGTTATCGAATTATCGATCAATGAAAGATAAGTGGCGGTTTTCAACCAACTCCCTCGGCAGGCGGTTGTTGTTACAATTGTTGCTGGTAGCGGCCGTGTTATCTGCATTGTTGTATCTGGCGGTGCGATCTGTGGCTAATCAGGCAGCCATTGCGGCGCACGATAATATTCTGGGTGCCTCTGCGACCGCCATTGCCGAACAGCTAACTGCCAGTGAAGGGGAAGTATTAATTGATATTCCTTATTCTGCGTTTTCAATGCTGGGTGCGATTAGTGAAGACCGTGTATTTTACCGAATTGATTCGAACAGTGAGACAATCACCGGCTATGAAGATCTGCCAGTACCGGAAGAGGTATCAATACGGGCAGCACCGCATTATTACTCGGCACAGTTTCGTGACAGTGACATTAGAGCGGTAGCGCTGGAGCGATTAATTACCGTGGACAATGCACCGGTCAGTGTGCTGATCAGTGTTGCACAAACAAGGCGCGGTCAGGATGCCATTACTGCACGTGTAGCCAATACGGCGGCAGCGCTCGGCATTGGATTTTTTCTGGTGGCAGGTCTGATGAGCTGGCTAGCAACGCGCAGTACTGTCAGACCATTGCATGATGTGGCGGGTGCTATCGGGCGTCGCGGAGCACATGATCTGCGCGATCTGAAATCTCCTATTCCTTCAGAGCTCGCACCACTGGTTAATGCTTTAAACGGGTTTATAGCCAGGTTGCGTGATACTTTGCATCGTAATGAGACGTTTATGGCAGAAGCAGCTCACCACGTGAGAACCCCGCTCGCGACCGTACGCACTCAGGCGGAAATTGCGTTGCGACAGGCAGAGACGGATGAAAGCCGACTTACGCTGCGCTCAGTAATCAGGGCGGTAGATGAAAGCTCACGGTCGGCAACGCAGTTACTGGATCATGCGATGATCACATATCGCTCAGATCAACTGGCACTTGAAACCTTTAACTACAGTGATTTGGTGGCTGAGGTTATACGTGGTTTGAGTGCAACGGCAGAGCTGAAAGACTTAACGGTGATTGCCGATGTTGACGCCAATCTTGAATACGCCGGTGATAAAGTGCTGATCGAATGCGCACTGCACAATATGGTCGACAATGCAATTAAGTACTCAACTGATGAAGGGCAGGTGGATATTCAACTGTCAAAAGTGGAAGCCGGTATTCAGTTTCGAGTTTGTGATGCCGGACGGGGACTGGGTGGCAGTGTACAACGTGATCTTACCGTGCGCTTCAAAAGAGGTTTGAATGTGAGTGATATCGTTGGGTCAGGGCTGGGGCTGACTATAGTGGAGCATGTGGCAGAGGTTCACCGAGGGTGTTTTACACTGATTTCTCGTTCGGGGGGCGGTACGTGCGCAACACTTACGCTTTAAAAATGTCAGCAGTCTGGTTTTGTTGTTTGTTGATAACAGTGAATGCTTCTGCGTTTGAAATAGAATCAGAACGTCTTTTTGAGTCTGACAATCAGCGCAACGAGTTACGTATTTTGTCCAGCACAGATCTGGACTATATGGAGCCGATTATTCGCTCTTACCAAATGCAATACCCTGCCACCAGTGTGTTGTATACCGTCGCGTCGAGCATCGAGTTGTACCGTGCGATCAGTGAAGAACAGGCTAACTATGATGTGGTGATTTCCTCGGCAATGGATTTACAAATGAAACTGGTCAATGACGGTTTGGCACTTGAGCATCAATCCAGCGAGGTAGATGCGCTGCCGGCGTGGTCACGGTGGGGTAATTCATTGTTTGCATTTACCCAGGAGCCGGCAGTATTGCTCGCATCAAAAAGAGGCATGAATGGATTATCAATGCCGCAAAACCGTAAAGAGCTGATTGAACTGTTACGTGATAACCCTGAACAGTTCAATGGCAAAATTGGTACTTATGATATCCGTGAGTCGGGTGCAGGGTATCTGTTTGCAACACAGGATTCCCGACAGTCAGATGCGTTCTGGCGGCTTTCGGAAGTCATTGGCTCACTTTCACCGAAGCTTTACTGCTGTTCGTCGGCAATGATAAATGCACTGCATAGCGGTGAAATATCCCTTGCTTATAATGTTCTTGGCAGTTACGCATCTGCAGTGCTCGATGAAAGCGACGACGGTTCTATAGTGCCACTCACCGATTATCAAATATTTATGTTACGTACTGCGTTGTTACCCAAACGCAGCAAACAGCCTGTTCTGGGCGGTACATTTATTGATTTTCTTGCAGACTCAGCGAACCGTGCGTTAATCGATCAACAGGTTGGATTGCCTGCAATTAATGGCGAAGTGTTCAATACACACCAACACTACCGGCCGATTGCACTTGGGCCGGGCTTGCTCGTGTTTTTGGACAAAATAAAGCGCAAGCGATTTATCAAAGCCTGGTCTGATGCGCTGTTGCAACCTTAGATTTTAAAAATCAATGCCTCGCTGTGCTTTGATACCATTTTGAAACGGGTGCTTGATTTCACGCATTTCACTAACCAGGTCTGCATATTCGCATAGCTCGGGTTTGGCATCACGACCGGTAAGAATGACGGTGGTGCGTTTGTCGCGTGCCTTGAGCCCCTGTAGTACGTTTTCTACATTGAGATAGTCGTAGCGCAGTGCAATATTAATCTCATCAAGAACAATCAAATCATAGTTTGCGCTTGCCATCATTTCACAGGCTTTGGTAAATGCCGCCTCTGCAGCAAGGGTGTCCTGATCTTTGTTCTGCGTATTCCAGGTGAAGCCGTCTCCCATGGTGTGCCAGTCCACCTTGCCGTGATTTTCAAAAAACTTGCGTTCACCGGTAATCCATTTCCCTTTAATAAACTGCACAACGCCGACTGACTGCTCCCAACCGAGGGCGCGGATGATGACGCCGAAAGCCGAGCTTGACTTGCCTTTGCCATCCCCGGTATGCACCAGCACCAACCCGCGTCCGGGGTTGGTGGCTTCTTTGGTTTTTTTGTTTTGTTCTGCCTGCAGTTTCTGCATAGCGGTTTTATGTTCGCTGGAATCGCTCAAGGGTATTTCCCCGGTACTGTGAAAGAAAGGATAAAGAAAGGAGTTGGCTTTTGTAGCCATACATTCTAACTGATCAATAACGGTCTGGGGCCGAACAATTAGATGGTAGGTGTGGACATTGTTATTGGTCGGCTCGGTTGAGAAGCTGATATGAGGGTTTTATTGCAGATTCAGAGCAAAGATAACCAGGTGAGCGTTTGTCTTAAGTAAACATGAGTGAAGTCGTTAAAATACTTAAGTTGCTATGGATAGTTTCTTATGAAACCGTTTTTTATGCTGTTAAGCGTGTCGCTGGTGCTCTCTGGTTGTGATAGCAGTAGAGATAGTGAGATATCGGATTCACAAGCCGCCAGAATTTCTGAAGACGGCGCACAAAACATCGTAAGTTTGGCGATCGGTGAACTACATACCGGACAGTATGGGTATGAGTATGGCGCGCTTCAGCTCGATCAGGTGCAGTTTGACCTTTCCGCCTGTACCGGTAATACAACTGTTGAAGTGCAGGGCTACGACATAGACCATTCCACCGAAGTGCAGGTCTTGTCTGCCGGGGATTCTATTGGTTATCTAAGCGGAGGTCGAGGTAGTAACC
>CALHCI010000154.1 GCA_937931165.1 uncultured Granulosicoccaceae bacterium | reverse complement strand
TGTCAATCTATCATACGGAAAACAAAGGCTTTCCGGATGCGGTCGAAGAAACGCAGTTTACCGGTTTTTCCGAACATGTGGCTGAAGAGATTCAGTTGAATGCAGGTGGTGCGTTTCGAATGAATCTGTCAGATATATTTGGTGACGAAAAATACATTGCGATGGAGCCAGTATTTCAAGGTAAAGACATCCTGCGGTGGAAGTGCCATTCAAATGTTGCAAAGGCAGTACTACAAGATACTTTCTGCCAGCCGGTTGAACCCTAAGCGCTACCGGCGTTCAGGTTCCCGTCCAGCGTCACGGATAACGGTAGCCCGTGGTGTAGGATCCCAGAGGATATTTGTGTATGGTTAACGTATGCAAACTATGCCTGCCACACCGTGACAAAACCTGAATTCAGCGATATTGAAGCTGCAATTAACACGCTATTGCAAAAACGTGGGCCTGAGAAATCCGCTTGTCCCGGTGAAGTAGCGCGCATGCTTGCAGGTGATGACGACTGGCGGAGTCTCATGGTGCCGGTCAGGCAGGTTGCTCAACTGCAAGCAGTGCGCGGAGAAATTGTAATTACTCAGCGCGGAGTGGTGGTAGACCCGAATAACTTTAAAGGGCCGGTGCGCCTGCGCCTGCCACTGGGGCCTGAGCCCACCTCTGTACAGTCAACTGATGAGAACACATGCCAGTAAAGAACCGATTTGCAGAACTTCATGATGAAATCATCGGATGGCGAAGGGACTTTCATCAGCACCCTGAACTAATGTATGAAGTCCACCGCACAGCCGCTCGCGTTGCTGAGCTGCTTCGGGAGTTTGGTTGCGATGACGTGGTCGAAGGTGTTGGACGCACGGGTGTAGTTGGAGTGATTCATGGATCTGACAACAGCAGCGGCAAAGTAATTGGTTTGCGTGCAGATATGGACGCACTGCCGATAGAAGAGGTCACCGGTGTTGAATATAGCTCAAGTGTGCCTGGTGTTATGCATGCCTGTGGACACGACGGGCACACTGCCATGTTGCTGGGTGCGGCAAAGTATTTGTGTGAGACCCGAAACTTTAACGGCACCGCAGTGATGATTTTTCAGCCAGCTGAAGAGGGTGGTGCCGGCGGACTTGAAATGTGCCGCGACGGTATGATGGACCGGTTTGGTATTCAGGAAGTCTATGGTATGCACAACATGCCGGATATGCCGGTTGGTACTTTTGGCATTAGGCCGGGGGCATTGCTTGCCTCGTCTGATGACTTTGTGATTACGGTAACCGGAAAGGGCGGCCATGCTGCCGAACCTCATGCAACGATCGATACCACACTGGTTGCCTCTCATCTGGTTGTGGCATTGCATAATATAGTATCTCGCCATGTCGATCCGTTAAAACGCGTTGTACTCACGGTTGGTACGTTTGAGTCAGATAGTGCGGCCAGTAATATCATTGCCCACAAAGTGGTGTTGGGTGGCACGGTGCGCACACTCGATAAAGAGTATCGGCAGTCCGTAGAAAAACGTATTCGGGAGGTGGCTCAGGGTACCGCATTGGCACATGGAGCTACCATTGACATAGACTGGCAGCCCGGTTATCCAGCCACAGTCAATACGCCGGAAAATACCGGCTACGCTGCACGGGTGGCACATTCGATTTCAGATGACGTAGACGATAATGCCGATCCCATTCTACCGTCTGAAGATTTTAGCTACATGCTGGAAGAGCGACCCGGTGCTTATATATTTATGGGTAACGGGGACTCTGCTGCGTGCCATCATCCGGCTTATAACTTTAATGATGACGCAATCCCCTACGGGGCAAGCTGGTATGTGGGTATGATAGAGCAGCGTTGTATGCCAACAGAAAGCTAATTAAAACTAAAGGGAAAGTCTATGTCTATAATTGCGAGCGTGATTGTGGCGGTAATTGCTCTTTTACACCTTTATATTATGTGGTTTGAAATGTTTAAATGGACGTCCCGTGGTCCAAAGATATTTAAGCAGTTTCCAGCGGATCTGTTCGAGCCAACCAAAACCATGGCGGCAAATCAGGGTTTGTACAACGGGTTTCTTGCAGCCGGTCTGATCTGGTCACTGTTCATTGCAGATCCGGTTTGGCAAGTAAAGGTGGCCTGCTGCTTTCTGTTGTTTGTGTTAGTGGCGGGGATCTATGGCGCTGCTACCGCTGCCAGAAATATTCTGTTTGTACAGGCCGTACCGGCTGCCGCTGGATTGTTGAGTCTGTATTTTGTCTGACGTCAAGTGCACGGAAGATTGTAGCAATTCGTGTCTGAAAGCAGAAAAATGCTTGTAATCACAGGTGTTTTACCCCATGTCACATTATGAGTAAATTAAGGAATTACCATTTTGATTGATAAAGCCAAACGTAAAACACTAAAAGTCATGTCTGCAACTGCCGGTGTTGCTGCAGTTCCCGGTAGCGTGCTGGCAACCTCGGCAATGGCCAATTCGTTGCAGTTAACTGCAGATACAATATCCCCCGATGATGCTTTGCTGGCAGAAATTAAAGTTAATACGCGTGTATCTGCAATCCATAACGATATTGAGATTGTGCTGACTAATTCAGGCAGTGAGCCAGTGACAATTACCCACATGACCCCTTCGGTAACGCGCGTGGCACGCGGGGAGTTTGATTTTTCTAAATTGCTGAAAGAAGGGCCACTGCATCTGACTGCCGGAGAGTCTGTCACCGTACCTCTGGAACACAAGGCAGTAAAGATGTGGACGTCACCTGACGGTGTGGCTAAATCGACTGTGCAAAACCCTGCATTGTCTGATCGATTGCGAAATGCGATAAGTGTGGTTACGGAAGGCAACTCGTTTGCCAGTGTTACCGTCGCCTAGCAACATCTTATTGTAAGCTGCCTGTCGGTTTATACCGACAGGCTGAAATTTTCTGCCCAGAAATCATTAAGTGAGTCGGTCAGGGTTTGCAATGATCGGCAGTGAACCGGGTTCCAGTGTTGGGGGAAAAGTTGCAGGTAAAACGGATCTGAAAATCGTTGGTCTGCCAGTATCACAATACCGGTATCGTTTTCAGATCGAATCACCCTGCCAGCGGTTTGCAGAACCCGGGTTAAACCCGGATAGCGACTTGCGTAGTCAAAAGCATTTAAACCTTGCTTTGTGTAGTCGTCTTCTATGAGTTTTTGTTGCAGACCGGGGGAGGCGAGTCCGGTACCGACGATAATAGTGCCAATCAACTTGTCGCCTATGTAGTCGATGCCCTCACCGTAAATTCCCCCCATAATGGCGAAGCCCAGTGTGGGTTGTGCGGTATCAAATGCCTGCAAGTAATCGGTTCTGTCCTGGTCTGAGCTGCCTCGTTTTTGCACGATGGTTGAGATGTCGGGGTACTGTTTTATAAATGCTTCATACACCATTTCCATAAATGCATACGATGGAAAATAAATTTGATAGTTGCCTGATTTCGTCTGGTAAGCATTGTGTGCAATGTCCAC
Source organism: uncultured Granulosicoccaceae bacterium (assembly GCA_937931165.1). Lineage (GTDB taxonomy): Bacteria > Pseudomonadota > Gammaproteobacteria > Granulosicoccales > Granulosicoccaceae. The sequence continues at coordinate 2,150 of CALHCI010000154.1, read as the reverse complement.
CAGTGGCTTAATGGACTGCTGCCGTGCGTGGTAGCGGGTGTTTATCCACTCGCACACATAGGTACCTTGTTGTGAGGGTTCAAATGGTGAGCTAAGGGAAACGCTGGTGGTGTTGTCGGGCAGACCAAGTGATTCCCGGAAGTAGTGTTGTGGGCGTAATGTGGCAGAGAAAGTGACCGACGCCCTGAACTGTTTAAAAGATGTTTTAAGTTTAGTAGTGGCATTCAGGCATTGCAGTTTATGGGTAACCTGGCGGCCGCTCCTTGTTTTATGTGATGTGGTGATTACCCGGTGTTGATCACCAAACAGGTCTTCAATCACCATATAGCGGTAAAGTTCTTTGGCAGCATCTGCCTGCGTTTCGGTTAACGGTAACTGGTTTTCCAGTGTGGTCGTTAATGCTTCGATACATTGACTGACAGATCGGGTAATTGACTGCACTGGCTTATCTTCTGAAAACTCGGTTTCTTTTGAGGTTTTAGCGTAGCGATCTATTGAACCTGCCAGTCGTTTGAATGCCTTGGCCAGAAACTCGGATGAGGCTCTGGTGTCTTTGCTTGCGTCAAGCATTTGGGCTTTACTGAGCTGTGCTGAATACATAGAGCGCGCACGGTCTATCAGGTTGTGCGCTTCATCTACCAGTAACAGTCGCTTGTGTGATCGCTCTGTAAAGTGAGTTAGCCTGACCAGCGGATCGAACACATAGTTAAAATCGCAAACGGCAATGCTTACCCACGGCAGCAATTGCAGGGTGAGCTCGAACGGGCACAACTGATATTGATGTGCCGCATGGTCAATATCCTGCGGAGTGATCACACCACCGCCGATCAACGCCTGCCGTGCCTCGGGTAGCCGATCAAAGAATCCGATGGTCAGCGGGCAAACACCTTTGTTGTCTCGTTCGCAGGTGCCGTTGCTACAGTGGCAGGTGGTTTTTTTTGAGGTAATGGTAATCGCAGATACATACAGTCCATGATCTTCAAGTTGCTGTAACGCCTGATTCGCACTTTGCCTGCCCGAGGTTTTGGCAGTCAGGTAAACAACACTTTCGATTAATCCCTCGCCGATAGCTTTGGCGGCCGGAAACAGTGTGCTGATGGTTTTACCAATACCGGTTGGCGCTTCACAAAGTAGTGCGGCTTTTTCTCTGGTGGTGACATAGACCCCTGCAGCCATATTGCGTTGACCCTCGCGAAATTCTGCGTGCGGGAAAGTCAGGGATTTTGCACTATGTGCAATCTTGTTTTGTTGCTTCAGGATAACCTGCATCCAGCTAATGTAACGCTCGGCTGCGGTATGTGTGAATTCAGTCAACTCCGCCTTTGAAAAACACCCGTCTTCGATCGTTTTTTCATTGGTTTTAATATTAATCCAGATCAGACGCAGCGAGATCTCGTGCGCACTGCAATTCTCGTCGCTCAGCACGCAGTAGCCATATATTTTCAGTTGTGCCCAGTGCTGGTCCCGATTGTGTTGGGGGATTTTTTCAACTGGCGCGTAACAGCTTTTAATTTCACCAATTGAAAGCCTGTTGTTCTGTCGCGTCAGTAAATCAACCCTGCCGGAAACTCGTAACGTGATATCGGCTGACCGGATGTCTGTGCTGACTTTAACTTCTGCTTCTTCATGTTTTTCACGTACAGATTGCAGTTGTTTGTGTGCGATTTGACCTTCCAGTGCAGTTGGCCCGGCAATGCCGTCATGAGTCAGGTCACCGCTGCGACATGAAAACTCAACCAGTTTACGGACCGAAATCTTAATTACCGGCATGTTTATGCCAGAGTCAACTGACGGGAACCGGAGTCGGTAGTGTGACTGGTGGTTGTGGCTGATAGTCTCTGGTAGTCAACATTGACGACAGCATGCTCAATATTGCATTGGCTGAAGTGTTTCATCCATCGCCGCTGGTGTTTCTGTAACTGATCTCCCGGCCCTTTAACCTCGAGTAGTTGGTATCCTCCGCGGTCGGGGAAGTAAATAAGATCCGGCAGGCCGCTGCGGTGGTGTTTGATATCACGCAGCAGGTATTCAAAAAGGCTTACCCAGTCGGCGGTTGGTACGATCTTCAATGCACGGTTAAGTAGCGGCATTTTCAACGCTCGCCAGTTAACCAGCGGGTTGAGCGTACCGCGTTTCCGGTGAAAGCAGGT
>CALHCI010000153.1 GCA_937931165.1 uncultured Granulosicoccaceae bacterium | reverse complement strand
GGGTAGAGTAAATAACTGCCCGGATAAGAAAAAATGTCGACAGATTGCAGGCGACGAAGATCGAAGTAATGTCGGCGTTTAGCGGTCTCGCGAGTTGAGTGGTGCCATTGCTCAAGCGGTCGATTCGTGGGCGGCCCTGATAGGGGAAGGAACCCTATCGAATTAACGCGCTCCCCGAATGCAATTTGTAAACGATAACCTGTCTCCGAGGCCGACTTAAACAGTCATGACGATAAAGATTGGATTTTACAAACCCGGGCTGTAAAACACCGTTCGGCCCAGCGTGGAATCTTTCAAAGCCCATTGACTCTCGGTATGCAGGGACTTTATTCCCGTACTGCTGACCGGCTGCAATACCGGTTGCTACCCGGGCGAGTATGTAGGGCAGCCGCTGCCAGATTACACACATAGCAGGTTTCAATATTCCCTGCATGAATCGTAATGGATATGTGCTGGCGGTAAGTTATTGTGTCTGGTGGGCCGTGTGCGTCTGAACACTGACCAGTGCGGGTACGCTCTGTCAGGCGCGTTTTCATTGATTTTTTGCCCATTGAACAAATTTGAACTGTCAGCGTTAGCGCTTTTACGGGCATCGTTGCAGGAAAATACAGCAAGTTGCTGCAACCCTGTATTTAGAAACTAGAATAATAATAAAACTGAAATACTGGATTGGCCGATGAGAATGTTGAGGTTGTTGGGCTGTATGGCAGGGCTGTGGTGCTTCGCCCCGGCATTTGCTGCCGAAGTCACTCTTAAAGTCCACCACTTTTTACCCGCCAGTGCGCCGCTTCACCAGAAATTTCTGGAGGAGTGGGAAGGTGCGCTTGAGAATGCCTCTAACGGCCGCATCGATGTGGAGATCTACTCCGGCATGTCCCTGGGCGGCAAGCCCGGTGAGTTGTTTGATCAGGCAGCAAGTGGTCTGGCAGATATTGTGTTAACGGTTCCCGGCTATTCTCCCGGTCGCTTCAAGCGCTCCGAGGTTTTTGAACTCCCCTTCCTGATGGAAGACTCAGTGGCTACCTCCAAAGCTTTCTGGGATCTCATTGAAAGTGAGCTGCAGGAAGTAGAATACCCTGACGCCAAAGTGCTTGCTGCGTGGGTTCACGGGCCGGGTGTGGTGCATACCCGAAAGCCGGTACAACAGCTTGAAGATATTTCAGGGATGTTAATCAGAGGGCCTACCAGACTGGCGACTGAGTTACTGCGTGAGCTTGGTGCCAAACCGGTTGCTACACCGTTGCCTGCAATTCCGGAAAATCTTAAAGGTGGAAATATCAACGGCACACTGCTGCCATGGGAAGTAACGCCATCGATTAAGCTGGCGGAGCTGGTTGAGCACCATCTGGAGTTTGACGACAAAAGAGCGATGTATACCACCACATTTGTGATGGCAATGAACTGGGATGCTTATCGAAATTTACCCGCTGACCTAAGACAGGTGCTGGATAACTTCAGTGGCAAGGGATTGTCTGCATTTGCAGCGGAAGTGATGGCTGGCGCCGATGCTTACGGGCGTCTGGTGGCGAGTGACAACAACCTTACCTTGTTAAAAGGGCCTGAAGTTCAGCGATGGATAGTACAGGCGCAGCCTTTGTACAACCGCTGGTTTGCCTACGCCAATGAGAACGGCTTTGATGGCAGTGCCATGCTGGGTAAGGCCAGAGAGCTTATCCAGTACAATCGCTGGCGCTAACTGTGGCTGGCAATCACTTAATATATGCGTCGACTGACAACACAGGTGAATGAATTGATAGCAAAGATTGTCAGGCCATTGATCGTTGCACTCAGCTTAGTTCTGGTGACAAGTAGTGCTATTGCTCAGCACAAATCCTCCCACGGCAGGGATGCATTGCAGTTTTACTACAGTGATTTAAACCAGGCGCTGTTGCAATATAGCCTGGGTGATGTGCCGTTTGAGCGGCAGCAGATTAAAGTTGCCCGTGGAGAATCGCTACTCGACATCTCGCGAAAGTACCGTTTTCGAGAACTCGATTTTTATCATCTTGCAGCGGCGTTGTATGAAATAAACGGTCAGGCTTTTAACGATGGTGATGCATCGCGGCTAAAAATCGGCGCTACCATTAACCTGCCTTCTGTCGGCGATTTAATAAATGCACAGCCACGCTATGAAAACCTGAAAGTGGTTGGCGATGACATTGATTTTAACAACGCTGACAATCAGATGCGTAAGGCGCTGAGATGGCCGTTTGGCAAATCTCTTGTGATGATAGGCCCGAATGCACGGGACGAACTTCCCGCTAATCAGGAAGTCACCCTGACCAGTTATCGGCCGGAAGCGATTGCCGGTGCAATAAGCAATTCAGAATCCGGTTTTCTTTCGAGCGCAACCAATGCATCAACAGGCAATCCCGCCAGCTCAGCTGCTCAGAGTGCAGAGCCGGAAACTTACGGCAAGTGGCTGGATCAAACAGAAATAACGACTCCCATTGCCAGGACTTTTCCGATAGACAGTACCAACAGTCAGAACAACGTTGAGCTCGATGATCTGCTGGCAGACGATAAATCCATCGATGTGCCAATGACAGAAGTTGCTGATGCGGTAGCCGACGCGGTCGCTGAGGCGGAAGCCACAGCACTCTACTCGTCGGAGTCGATCTTTGAGTCTGAGGCCGTCGAAGTATCAAATACGCTGGAAGCGGCAGCGCCTGCGGTGGTGCCTGAAACAGAAACACCTGCAGTGGTGCAAACGGAGCCTGTCGTTGAACAACCCGCTGCAGAGCCGGTGCAAACTGAAGAAGCAGTAGCGAGCGTGCAGACTAATGATGATACTGTGCCGGCACCTGAAGCTGTGGAACCTGAAGCTGTGGAACCTGAGGCTGTGGTGCAGGCAGCAGTGGTTCCAAAAGCGGAAACGGTATCATCTGAATTGATAGCTGAATCTCAGGTGTCCGAACAGCCAATTGTCTATGTACCGGAAGACACTGACGCCGATGCCAAAGATATTCAGGCTGCAGAGCCTGAGGCCACTGCTGAACCGAAAGCTGTGGTTGCAGCAGCTCCTGTCTCTAAATCCGAAATTGTCAGAGACGCGAATCTGTCAACGCTTGATGCCGACAGTGGTTTTTATCTTGGAGCCCCGAGAGGCAACAGCGCGACTGCACCGAATGATGTGCCATCTGATCCCTTGAATTATCCCGTTGAATGGAACTTTGATAACACCGCGTCTGTTGGCACAGTACTGAATCAGCTTGCTGAATATATCGGCTATGAACTGGTCAGTGATGACAACATGGTGCTCAGTGCATACACACGTCGGTTGCCGGGGTTGCAGCTACGGATAAGCGGTGTCACGGCAGAAGAGGGATTTGAAATACTGGCAGGCCGTGGGCTTGAAACTGTGTTTGATCACGTCGAAAGATCGGTTAAGCACGTGCCAAAAGGTTCACGCAAGCCGGTGCCCCGGGTCAGTGCTGCCAGCAGTCCGGAGGCGCACAAGGCATTTATTGAGAAGTCTGGCATTTCTGCCTTTCTTAAAGAGTTCCCGGCTGATATGAAGAATGCTGCGCTGCGTCATGCCAATCGATGTGAGAGTACTGCAGCCACGATAGCGCCTGATGTCGATCGTCTGTACAACGTTGTCGTAAGTAACCTGCAGAAAACAGTCACAGAGGCAGAAGCCAATGCACTGGTTCAGTGGTATAACTCACCCACCGGCAAAAAAGTTCTGGCGCTTGAAAGAGCTGACATTAACGATGCAGAGTTGCAGGAGTTTACTGTCGATGCCGGTCGGGCCAGACTGGTAGAGCAGATATACAACGGTACGGTTACCGGCAAGGGCGTTGCCAGTATCGCGATTGAACTGGACTATTCCGGCTGGACGTTGAGTGGTTGCAGGCACCAGGCGGAAAGCACCGGTGACGCTGACCAGCTGAATAAAGAAGTTGCCTATGGAGAGGGTATTAAGGGAAAAATAACCAAACTTGAGTCAATACTCAGGGATGATATGGTGCGTTCAATGGCGTATCTGTTTTCATCGCTGAGTGATCAGGAGCTTTTTGAGTACGCAGATGTGACCAGGGAAAATGCCAGGCTCTTCACTGATTTGCAGCAATCAATAATCAGTGCTATTGAACGCGAAACCAGTCAGATAACGGTTTCCTCGTTACACGAATAGGTGCTGACGCTACCAGCACCAGGTATCAACGGGATATCGGCCCTTCATTTCAATCGGAATGAAACACTCCGGTGTAATTGCCGGTTAAGGCAGAGCCGTTCTGCAGAGTAATATCAAGCGATAACACCCAGTCAGGAGCAGTGCCTGACAGGTTGATGTTACCCGATGCTGCTTCAGATACTTCTTCCGGTGTAGTGGGTTTGCCATCACCGTCTTTATCAATAAAAAAGACCACGTCCACCGCACGATTTGAAGACGTGCCGGTACTATCCACGTCAAAACTGCCACTGGCTAGTTGGGTTGCACCGCTTTGAGCCAATTCCATACTTAGCACCGCACTGGCGTTATAGGTGCCGGTATCAATGCGTGTGGCTGTGCTGCTGCCATTGGTGATGGTTCGCACCAGTGAGCGATGCTCACCGTTGTGAAGTTGCAGATCGAAGATAGACTCGGTGCTATTGGAGAAGATACTATCGAAGATTGCCGTGGTTAGCGGCACCGTGACGCCGTCTACTGTCAAAGACCTATTACCGGTATTGGATATTCCTGGTCCGTCAAGACCCCCTGCTAAATCTTCCGGGCAATTTACGGCTTCTGTTGATGCTACGGTAGTTACGTTTTCGGCTGCAGTGCCGGTTGAATCAGACGAGTCAGATACCGCGCAGGAACCACCTGAGCTGAATAATACATCTGCGGTTGTACTCGCGGTGTCCGGGGTGCCGGCGGTGTCCGGGGTACTATCGGACCCGCATCCTGAAAGTAGTAACGGCACCACAACCAGACTGGAATATTTCATAATGCTCTCCAATAACTGCGTAGCAACAGGGTAGCACTGTATAGAGTGACTTTTCAAAAGACAGGCTGGCCGCATACTTGCCAGCCTGAACGGGGGAGATCTCTGCTGAAACGAAATGCTTACGCAACAACCACGGGTTCAGTCAATGGCACCTCCAACATTAAGCCCGCTTGGTACACGGTCTGGTCTGGTGCGATCGAAAGCGCCATCGTTCAATGCACTGAGAAATGCTTCAATGGCGTTTATCTCGTTGTTGTTCAGATTTGGTATGTTGCGAAAATCCGGGTCAAGCTGGTTGTTTGCGACGTTCGGGTTATCTGAGTTGTTGTTATTGTCATAGAAATCGATAGCATCGTTAAGATCAACTTCCTGCCCGCCATGAAAGTACGGAGCGGTAAAAGCCAGTTGCCTCAGTGACGGGGTACGAAACGCAAAATTGCCGTTGCCGGTATCCGGTGTGTTTAATCCGTTTGCCTCGGCAACCCCAAGCACATGTAATTCAAAATCTGAAAACATCGGGCCGCTGTGGCACTCGGCACAATCGTGTTCGACAAATTCCTGCATGCCATTGATTTGTGCATTCGACATGGCGTTTGTGTCACCACGCAGATATCTATCGAACGGTGTGTTGTTGGCCACAAGGGTTCGTTGAAAGTCAGCCAGTGCCTGCGCAACGTTGCCTATATTTGCCTGCGAACTACCGTAGGCCGTCTCGAACATTGCCTGGTACTCGGAAACACGGTTTATTCTGTTGATTATTTCGGTCAGTATTTCTGCTTCGGTAAAATTATCCCCACGCATTTCTTCGCGGGATAAAATCGGCTCTATCGCCTGCGCTTCAAGGCTTGTCGTGCGACCATCCCAGAACATTGGCGCGGTATTCGGGTTAAACACACCAAATTCGTTAATGCCGTTCCAAACCGTGTTAACCACACTTTGCGAATTTCTGGTGATCTGGCCGATCTGTCCGGGGCTTCTGGCAGGGCCGCTGCCGACTCCACCGACACCGGCAGAGCGTCGTCGCCCGTCGGTATAGCCAAACTCGGGCAAATGACAGGAAGCGCAGGCAACATCCTGATTGCCGGATAAAATCGGATCCCAGAACAACATGCGGCCAAGTGCGACAGAGGCTTCCGGCGGGTTCAGGGGATTTTGCGGCAAAGATGACAGCACCGTGCCGTTTACACTGATGGTCCGGATCGTGCCGATATCAACTATCTCGGTATTATTCGCATTGTTGTTATTGTCGGTGCTGTCATCTGACAAGCCATCACAGCCGGTGACCAATGTAGTGGTCACGATTGCAGCGGCGCGGAGCAGTCGGATGCGCTTTTTAAAATGCGCAGTGTTGCAGTTGCGTAATTGCGGTCTGGTTAAGTGTCTCATTGGAGTTTTCCCGGGGCCATAGACGGTGCCAGTGAACAAACCTGTGTGCGCTGGTGCGGCGTCGGTTCTGATCAACAGGAAGGTTTAACGCAACCGTGCGAATCCGGTTGACAGCGATACGGGTAAACTGTTGTGTGATGTCACGATGATCGGGTTTCTGCGTTGATAACAGCGCAACGCAGACGTGGTTTTAGTCCCGGATTGGTGCTCGCTGGTTACGCGATTGAGCTGTCAATTTAGACAAGATGTATCGTTCTGCCACGGTGTCCCTTATCATCACTATATTGTTGTGTGTAGCAAAACCATGGGGACGGATAATTGCCGGATATATTTGAACGGTGTTTTCGCAAAATCGCTTTATTGACCTTACCGTTGTTGTCTGTAGTCGCCTGCGACAGTAGTCAGCAGACGGTGCGCCTGAGTGGCGGAGGCATGAGCATTCCGTTACCGGAGAACCTCCGGCAGGTCGCGTCGCTGAGTGATGATCAGCTTGAAATTCAGATCAGTGTTAATGGCAATGTTATTCGAACCCGGCCGGTGGGTGACAATGAAGAGACCATTACCACCGTAGTGAATATTCCGGCAGAGCAGAATAATGAAATAACGATTGCCTGGTTTGCGGTGGTTGGTTCGCAGAACGTGCTGCTTGCGGATATCACTGAAGTTGTCCCGGCTGGCACACCTGAGCTTAACGTCGCAAATTACAACAGCACTGGCTCAAGGTTTGATGCAGATGGCGATGATTTAAATAATCTGGAAGAGGCACTTGAAAATAGAAACCTGTTGTCTGAGTTTGATCTGGACGTACCGCAGGTAAACGGCTTTGGCGGCACTGTCGCCTACATCACAGACAACGGTGTAGACAGCAATGCGTCCGGTGATGCACCAGAGGCCGATGAAGATACCCTGTTCAGACTGAGGCACAATGGAACCGAACTCGTTGTCTATGTATGCGGGCAGGACCGTACACTTATAGGTGACAGTTTTACTGACAACGGTGAATTCTGGCACGACGACACTGTTTTTATCTACCTTGATGGAAACGATAGCGATAGCGGTGACTATGATCAGGTTGACGATTTTCAGCTCGCGTTTGTGCGATCAACAGAAGAAATGATTGTCCCTAATGGAAAGGGTGCCTCGAATCAGTTTTGTGCAAATGGTGCTTGCGTTAGCCACCAGTTTTTTAATAACGTTTCGTCTTGTGAGTATGAATTAAACGTGTTTTTGCCACTCAACGAGATGAATATGGCGCTGGATTCTGCGATTGGTTTTGATATAGAAATTGTCGACGACGATAATGGCAATCTCAGAGATGCGTCAAGCACCTGGATAGGCTTTGATGATCGATCAGATCTCGATACCAGATCTTTTGGAACGATCAGGCTTAATTAAACAACAATCAGTTGTTGTGTCTGATTGAGGAAAAATGGATGTTCAGCCAACATGACTGATTTACCTTCCAGGATTGCGATTACTGAAGAGGGGCCGCGAGAAGGTTTCCAGATAGAACCGGGCCCAATCCCCACACAGCGCAAGGTGGAGTTGATTAATGCACTGTCGCACACCGGTGTGAGTTCGATGCAGGTGTGCAGCTTTGTTAACCCTAAGCTGGTGCCGGGTTGGGCTGATGCATCTGACGTTTTGAATCTTATAGACACGGTAGATGGCGTAAAGTACACCGCTCTGTGGTTTAATAATAAAGGTATCCAACGGGCACTTGAGTATGCCGGAAAGTTACACTTAACCGGCTGTATTCATCTCTGTGCATCAGAAGCCTTCAGTCTCAACAATCTTAATCGTGATCGTGAAACCAATATCCGTGCAATGCACACACAGACGGCAGATCATCAGCAGGCCGGCATTGCAGTCATCAAAATCAGTGTGATGGCGGCATTCGGTTGTAACTATTCAGCCGATGTACCTGTTGCTGATGTGTTGCGCGCTGTGGAAGACGGTTTTGAAATTGCCAGCGCGCATGATGCAGTAATCACCGAAATAGCACTGGCAGATACGATGGGCTGGGCCACACCTACGCGCATTCAGTCTGTTACCGGTGCGGTGCGTGAACGTTGGCCGGACATTCCGTTGCGACTGCACTTGCACGACACCCGCGGGCTGGGCATCAGTAACGCGTGGTCTGCGATGCAACTGGGTGTTGACCGGTTTGATACCACCGTCGGTGGCCTGGGCGGCTGTCCGTTTGCACGTCAGCCCGGTGCATCCGGAAACATTGCTACTGAAGAGCTGGTGTTACTGGCGCACGAAGAGGGTATGGATACCGGGATAGATCTTGATGCCATGCTTGATTGTGCCGAACTTGCAGAGTCGATTGTTGGCCATCCGCTGCCCGGTGCACTGTTGCGTGGCGGCAGTCTTAATCGCTATCGGCAGAAAGCAAAAACTACCAGTGGTGTTGCATGACCACGCGTGCGTTAACCGGCGTTACCGTTCTTGAATTCAGCCATACTATTATGGGGCCGTGTGCCGGTTTGCTATTGGCTGATTTGGGTGCCAGAGTAATTAAAATTGAACCCGCGCCCGATGGTGACAAAACCCGTGGGCTCAACGGGTTTGCTTCGGGATTCTTTGCAACATTCAATCGCAACAAAGAAAGCCTTGCCGTGAATCTGAAATCCGATGAAGGCAAAGCCATTGTGCATGCGCTGGTTAAAGAAGCCGATATCGTACTTGAGAATTACGGGCCGGGCACGATGGAAAAGCTTGGCTGCGATTACCAAACGTTGAATGCCATCAACCCAAAGATTATCTATCTTGCGCTAAAAGGTTACCTCAGTGGTCCGCTGCAAAATCGCCCGGCACTTGATGAAGTCGTGCAGTTTCAAAGTGGCCTTGCCTATATGACAGGCCCGGTAGGGCAACCACTGCGTGCTGGTGCCTCTATCATTGATATTTTAGGTGCTGTATTCGGTGTGACCGGCACGCTGGCGGCACTGCGTGAAAGAGATACTACCGGCCACGGACAAAAAGTCAGCAGCGCGTTGTTTGAAACGGCAGCGTTTTTAATGGCATCG
>CALHCI010000152.1 GCA_937931165.1 uncultured Granulosicoccaceae bacterium | reverse complement strand
AGTCTGATCGGTGCTATCGGCGCGGCATTAACCGTTAGTCTCAGGCGGGGTGGCGTGTTACTGGCACTGCTTATTCTGCCGCTTTTTATACCAGTGCTTATTTTTGGCAGCAGTGCGGTAATCGCGGCCGAAGGGGGCTTTGCGATCGAAGCACAATTGTCACTGCTCGGGGCTCTGTTTTTACTGGCGCTGGCATTTTCACCACTGGCCATCGCGGCGTCACTGCGAATCATTTGGGAATAGAACTGTCTATGCAATTCATGCGTATTACTTTCAGTTATTGTTACGGAGCATCACACTAAGTGTTTCGATGGTTTCACAGACTGGCCTCGCTTAAGAATTTTTATCGTCTGGCCGAGATTATTACGCCGTGGCTGGCTGCTTTATGCGCCGGGTTGCTGGCAGTCGGTCTGTACCGCGGTCTGTTCGTAGCGCCTACAGATTACGAGCAGGGTGAAAGTTACCGTATTATCTATGTGCACGTGCCTTCAGCGTGGATGTCCATGTTTGTCTACATGGTTATTGCGTTTTGCAGTGGCATCTACCTGGTGTGGAAGATGAAGCTTGCAGATATTGTTGCGCAGGCTTCTGCACCGATGGGAGCAGCTTTTACCTTTCTGGCACTGTGCACCGGATCATTGTGGGGAAAGCCAATGTGGGGCACCTGGTGGGAATGGGATGCAAGACTCACTTCAGAACTCATTCTGCTTTTCCTGTACATCGGTTACATGGCGCTGCGTAACGCCCTCGACAGTCATGCGGCAGGTGCCAAAGCGGCAGCAATTCTGGCGCTGGTGGGGGTGGTCAACATTCCAATAATTCACTACTCAGTCGAGTGGTGGAACACACTTCACCAGCCGGCTTCGATTACCAAGTTTGACACTCCGTCCATTCACATCAGTATGCTGATTCCGTTGTTGTTGATGGCATTAGGCTTCACACTTTTCTATGTCGTTAATATGCTGTCGAGGTCACGCAGCCTGATATTAGAGCGTGAGGCAAACACATCCTGGGTGCAAAGTCGGGTACAGGAGAACAAACTGTGAAAGAGTTTTTTGCCATGGGAGGCTATGCCTTCTACGTATGGATGTCGTTTGGTCTGACTTTTATTGTCATGGCCACAATTGCCATCAACTCGATGTTGCAGCGTAAGCGCGCAGTGGCCCTGGTAAAACGCAAAGCCCAACTCAATAAAAACAGCGATGTGGTAGCAGGCAAGTGAATCCGAAACGCAAACAAAAACTGATTCTCGTCTGCGCGATGGTGGCAGTAGTCGGCCTTGCGGTTGGGTTGTTTCTAAACGTATTTAAAAACAACATACAGCTCTTTTATACCCCCACCGAGGTGGCAGACGGCCTGGTACCGGATGGTGCAGAGTTTAAAGTCGGTGGCCTGGTGGCAGCCAACAGTGTGGTGCGTGAGGGCGATGGTCTTACCGTGCAATTTGTTCTGACCGATAACGCCAAAACGGTGCCCGTCAGATACACCGGTATATTGCCAGACCTGTTCCGTGAGGGACAGGGCACAGTTTCAGTCGGCAAGCTCGATAGCGATGGTGTGTTCGTCGCGTCAAAAGTACTGGCCAAGCACGATGAAAATTATATGCCGCCAGAGGTTGCCGATGCGCTCGAGCAAGCCAAACAAAAAGCACCTTACGGCAGCGAAACGGTGATAATGCAATGATTGCAGAGCTTGGGCACTTTTCTCTGATACTGGCACTGTGTGTTGCCGTGGTGATGGCCATCATACCGATGATCGGCAGTTTTACCGGCCACACGTCATGGATGGCATTGGCGCGCCCTGCAGCGCATGTGCAGTTGTTGCTGGTGGGCATCTCCTACGCCGTACTTACCCACGCATTTCTGGTGCATGATTTCTCGGTAAAGTATGTAGCTAATACTTCTAACCTGACACTGCCGTTGATCTACCGGATATCCGGCGTCTGGGGCTCGCACGAGGGCTCATTGTTGTTATGGATGCTGGTGCTTGCACTCTGGGCTGCAGCGGTGGCTATCTTCAGCCGCAGCATGCCACTGCAAATGATTGCCCGGGTATTGTCAGTGATGGGTGTGATCAGCGTTGGCTTTTTGCTGTTTATTTTACTGACTTCAAATCCTTTCGATCGGTTGCTTCCTGCACCTGCCAATGGTCAATCTTTAAATCCATTGCTGCAGGATTTCGGTTTGGCTGTGCATCCGCCAATGTTGTACATGGGGTACGTTGGTTTTTCTGTGGCGTTTGCGTTTGCTATTGCCGCATTGATTAGCGGCAGGCTCGATATGGCGTGGGCCAGATGGATGCGCCCGTGGACCAATATTGCATGGGTGTTTTTGACTATCGGTATCGCGCTTGGGAGTTGGTGGGCCTACTACGAACTTGGCTGGGGTGGCTGGTGGTTCTGGGATCCCGTCGAAAATGCGTCCTTTATGCCGTGGCTGGTTGGTACCGCGCTGATCCATTCACTGGCTGCCACTGAAAAACGTGGTGTCTTCAAGGCGTGGACCGTGTTGCTTGCAGTGACTGCGTTTTCTTTAAGTCTGCTTGGCACCTTCCTGGTGCGGTCCGGTGTGTTGACTTCGGTTCATGCATTTGCGAATGATCCGGAGCGTGGCGTGTTTATTTTGGGCTTTCTGGGTTTTGTCGTCGGTACGTCTCTTGTTCTCTACGCGTGGCGAGCGCCAAAATTACGTGCCAGCAGTGAGTTTACGCTTGAGTCACGTGAGTCGGGCCTGTTGTTTAACAATGTGGTGATGGTGGTCATTTGTGCCAGTGTATTGATGGGAACCTTATACCCGCTGGTGCTTGATTCACTGGGAATTGCCAAACTTTCCGTGGGTGCTCCTTATTTTAACTGGATCTTCCTGCCGCTGTTGGCAATCACCGCGCTGGTTGTTGGTGTTGGTGCGTTGTCTCGCTGGAAGCGCGACAACGTGCTGGAAATACTTGCGCGTGTCCGCTGGGCCGCTGTGGTCAGTGTGCTCGGTGGGCTTGCTGTACCGTTCATGATGGGTCAGTTTAATTTGCTGGCTGCGTTGGGCATTGCGTTGTCACTTTGGGTATTGTTTACCTCGCTGCAAGGTATCTGGGAACGCATTCGCAATCGCAACAATAAAATTACTGCGCTTTTTTCAACTCCGGCGGGTTTCTGGGGTATGACCATGGGGCATCTGGGTATTGCCGTATTCGGTATCGGTGTCAGTATGACTTCGCTGTACAGTATTGAGACCGACTTGCGCATGGCGCCCGGTCAGGTGAAAGAACTTGCCGGCTACCAGTTTACGTTTAACGGTGTTGAGAAAGTGCAGGGGCCAAACTACATTGCCGATGAAGGCAGGCTTCAGGTAACCCGCAATGGAAGTGACGTCACCACGCTTGCAGCTCAGAAGCGCGAGTATGACAGTGGCCAGATGACAATCATGACCGAAGCGGCAATCGATGCTGGTGTTACCCGTGATCTTTACTTTGCGTTGGGTGAAGCGCTCGACGATGGTGCGTGGAGCATGCGTATTTACTACAAGCCGTTTATCCGCTGGATATGGCTGGGTGCGTTTATTATGGCGCTTGGGGCATTGCTTGCTGTTATGGATAAGCGCTACAGGAAATCGCGGGTCAAAGTCAGTGCGCCGGTAACGGCAGGTGCAGCAACTGTGGCCAGCCAATGAGATTCGCGATACCCCTGATTGTCTTTGCGGCTATCGCCACGTTTCTTTATATGGGGCTGGGTCGTGACCCGAGAGAAGTACCCTCACCGTTAATCGGTAAACCGGCGCCCGAATTTGCGTTGCCTGTGTTAAAGCAACCTGACCAACAGTTTTCGCCTGCGCAAATGCAGGGCAAGGTCTGGCTGTTTAACATCTGGGCAACCTGGTGTGCAGCGTGTCGGGTAGAGCATCCGTTGTTGGTGCAGTTAGCGCGTAGTGGCGAAGTCGATATTGTCGGGCTCAACTACAAAGATGACTCGGACAGTGCCAGGCAATGGTTAGTCGACCTGGGTGACCCATACCTAATGACAGCGGTTGATGTCGATGGCAGAGTGGGTATCGACTGGGGTTTTTATGGCGCCCCCGAAACCTTTGTCATTGATGGCGAAGGTGTCGTACGACACAAACATATTGGCCCTGTGAGTCCACAGGACTTAACAGAAACTATTCTGCCGTTAGTGGCGCAATTGCGGGAGGATCTGAAATGATCATACGTACTATTGCCATGCTGCTGCTTATGGTTTTATCTTCTGCAAGCTTTGCACAATCGGTATTTGCAGAGTACGAGTTCGACAACACCGGTCAGGAGAAAGATTTCAAATCTCTGACAGCGCAATTGCGTTGCCTGGTTTGTCAGAATCAGAACATTGCTGACTCCAATGCACCACTTGCACAGGATCTGCGTCGTGAAATACACGAAATGCTCACCAGCGGTGACAGCAGGCAGGATGTGATTGACTTTATGGTTGATCGGTACGGTGAGTTTGTGCTGTACAAACCCATCATGAGTCTTAAAACTCTCGCGTTATGGTTTGGCCCGCTGTTGTTTTTTGCAGGGGGCGTGCTGGTGTTGTGGCGATTAACGCGTAAGCAAAAAGCTGCAGTTGCGGGCGAACCGGCTGCAAGCCAGGTCACCAGTCAGGCAATAGCCGAGGCGCGTCAGTTACTTGATGGCTCCACAAATAACGCGACCAATAACGCTTCGCAACATCGCGACTCCTAACCGTTTAATCTTCCGGAGATCACTACGCTCGTGATTGTTTTTTTTCTACTCGCCGCGCTGCTGGTAGTCGCTGTTTTGTTACTGTTGCTGCCTGCAGCCGGCAGGTTTCAGCACAGTGTTGACCGACGTGAAGTAAACATTGAAATTGCCCGTGCACAACTTGCCGAACTGGTGCAAAAGCAGCAGGACGGAGAGTTGGCAGACACCGAGTTTCAACTTGAGCGGGAAAGGCTCGAGCGTGAGCTTGCCGGCGATCTTGCGCAACGTGAAGCACAGTTGCAGGATAACTCGGGCCGTTGGATTGTATGGCCACTTGCAGCCGTAATACCGGTGCTTGCCGGTGTTGTTTACATGGTGGTGGGTACGCCTGCGGCGCTTGATCCCGCCAACCTGCAAGCAGTATCTCAATCTGCCACAGCGACAGATACTCAGGCTGGCCAGCAAACGCCGGACATGCGGGATGTGGTCGTTCGCATTAAAGAGCGTTTAGAACAAGAGCCTGAAGATGCCACCGGGTGGTTTATGCTTGGCAGAGCGCATATGGCGCTTGCCGAGTATTCAGAAGCGGTGGTGGCAATCAGGCGTTCCTATGAGCTTACCGGTGATAACCCCGAAATCATGGTGCGACTGGCAGATGCTATTGCCATGAGTCAGGGTGGCAGTATGGCCGGTGAACCGGAGCCGTTGCTGGTGAAAGCGCTTGCAATGCAGCCTGATAATTTGCAGGGATTATGGTTGCTTGGTATTGCGCAAAACGAACGCGCTGACTATGCCGGTGCCGTCAACAGCTGGAAAAAATTATTGCCACTGGTGTCCGGCGACGTGCAATCGACACAGGAAATTAATCAACTGATTGCCGGGGCTGAAAATGCACTGGCGCAAAGCGGTAGTACCGTCAGTGCTGAAGAATCAGCGCCCGCTGCCCCGGCTGACAATACCTCGCAGGCCGAAGCTGGCGCCTCTTTGACGGTTGATGTGTCTCTGGCAGCAGGTGTTGCCGATGGGCTCGGTGCAGACACGGTGGTATTTGTTTATGCCAAGGCTGCCAATGGCCCACCAATGCCACTTGCCGTGGCGCGCAAAACACTCGGAGATTTGCCGCTCACGGTAGAGCTTTCAGATAAAGACGCAATGATGCCATCGATGAAGCTCAGCGCATTTGAACAGGTAGTGGTCGGTGCGCGAATTTCACGCAGTGGTAATGCTATCGCTGAAAGCGGGGATATCTTTGCCGAATCCGATAGTATTCCAAGCGCGCAACAAGCGCCGGTGGTTATCGAAATCAGTGAAGTTGTGCAATAACCACAACCAGAGCGACTGCAACTGAAAACTATGTTTTCAATGTTTCACTGAATTCAGAGTAAACTGCTAGATTCCGGTCTGTACAAAGATCGAACACACACAACGCCGCGCTTATTCAGCGGCATAGCGCCACAGCATCGTTGCCTTTACTCATAAGGTATTCGACAAAGGTTATAGGTATGCAAATATATAAACACTGGCACCTTAAGCGTGATTCGGACGATATTGCCTGGCTGACGATCGATCGTGATGGTGAGACGACCAACACGCTGGGTCGAGAGGTGATTGAAGAGCTCGATGCTATTCTGCAAGCACTTCATGACAATGTGCCGTCCGGCCTGGTGATATTGTCGGGTAAAGATTCCGGGTTTATCGCAGGTGCAGATATACGCGAGTTTGAGGCGTTTACCGAAGCGTCCGCCGTTACTGAACAGGTAAAAAAAGGCCATGCTGTTTTTGCAAAGCTTGAATCTTTAGCGTGTCCGACCGTTGCTGCGATTAAGGGCTTTTGCCTTGGTGGTGGTTATGAGCTTGCGCTTTGCTGCAACTATATTATTGCGTTTGATTCTGATGATACCCGCGTAGGATTGCCAGAAGTTAAGCTCGGCATCATTCCCGGGCTCGGTGGTACTGTGCGGCTAAGTGAACGCGTCGGTGGCATGAATGGAATGACTGCGATGTTAACCGGTAAGTTGTATCGCGTCAGTCAGGCCCGTGGGCTGGGTATGATCGACGAGGTTGTCAGTCGTCATGGTGATTTGCGCTGGGCGGCTCGCCGTGCTGTGTTGAAGAAACGCAAAGCCAGACGTCCGGGTATGGTGGCGAGGTTGTCTAACAGCAATATTGCTCGTGAGAAGCTGGCCGCGCAAATGGTCAAAAAGACTTCTGCCAAAGCAAACCCTGATCACTACCCGGCACCGTTTAGATTAATCGATCTTTGGAAAGAGCATCGCGGTGACCGCAACGCCATGTTCAACGCCGAAGCCGAGCAGATTGGTCAGCTAATGGTAACACCGGCAGCTCGCGGGCTGCAGCGGGTTTTCCACTTAATGGAAAGACTTAAAGGGCTGGGGAAAAAAGAAGACTTCAAATGTCGTCGGGTACATGTGATTGGTGCCGGTGTGATGGGTGGTGATATTGCCGCATGGTGTGCAATGCAAGGTATGGAAGTTACCGTGCAGGACCGTGAAATGAAGTACATTGAACCTGCAGTGGCACGTGCTAAAAAGCTGTTTAAGCGCCGAACCCGAAGTGCGCACGCAGCCAAGGCAACGCTTGCGCGTTTTATACCTGACGTTGAAGGTAAAGGTGTGGCTCGCGCAGATGTGATAATCGAAGCAATCTATGAAAACGTTGAGGCCAAGCAGGCTCTATACAAAGACATCGAGCCACGTATGAAAGAACATGCGGTGCTGGCGACTAATACATCTGCCATTCCGTTAGAAACACTTTCTACAGTACTGAGTAATCCGCAACGTCTTATCGGGCTGCACTTTTTTAATCCGGTGGCAAAGATGCCATTGGTGGAAGTGGTGCATGCACAGAATACTGATGCAACAATGATCTCTCGTGGTAGTGCGTTTTGTGGACAGATAAATCGTTTCCCGCTGCCGGTTAAGAGTAGTCCGGGCTTTCTGGTTAATCGAGTACTTGCACCGTACATGCTTGAGGCGATGAAAATGTTTGATGAAGGCATGAGCATGGAGTCAATCGATGCTGCCGCGTTGCACTTTGGCATGCCAATGGGGCCGATTGAACTTGCAGATACGGTGGGGCTTGATGTCGGGTTGAGCGTGGTGCAAAAACTGGGTGGTGATGGGGCAGATAAAGCCGTAGAGCGCCTACAGAAAATGGTTGATGACGGTGTGCTTGGTAAGAAATCCGGTCAGGGTTTTTATCAGTGGACTAACGGCAAACCGGTAAAGCAGAAAAACGATTCTGAAAACGCACCCTCTGATGAACAGATCGAATCGATGGCAACGCGTTTGTTGAAACCGTTTCTTGATGAATGCCGCGCCTGCAGCGAAGAAGGCATTGTGGAAGACGATGATCTGCTCGATGCAGGTATTATTTTCGGTACCGGGTTTGCGCCATTTCATGGTGGTCCGATGCACTATTTAAAAACACATTCATAACCGTACTGGTCAACGAGAGTTTCAGGGGAATACTATGTCAAATACATTGAGACCTGTCGCCGTTGTCGGCGGTATGAGAATACCTTTTTGTCGGTCAAATTCGGCTTACTCGGGTTTGTCGAATCAGGATATGTTAACCACAGCGTTGTCCGGCCTGGTGGATAAATTCAATCTGCAGGGCGAGGTGATTGATGAAACCGTCGCCGGCGCAGTCATCACTCACAGCCGGGACTGGAACCTGGCGCGTGAATCTGTACTGAGCACCGGTCTGTCACCGCTTTCACCGGGACTCACGATGCAGCAAGCCTGTGGCACGAGCCTGCAGGCAGCACTCACGTCATCGGCAAAAATCGCCACCGGTCAGATTGACTGTGCGATAGCCGCTGGTACCGACACTGTCAGTGATGTGCCGATTGTATTTGGTCGCAAGTTTTCGCGTCGGCTTGTTCAACTTGGGCGTGCCCGCTCTGTGATGGACAAGCTCAAGATGCTTAAGGGTTTTGGCCCCGGTGAACTCAAGCCTTTACCACCTTCGGTAAACGAGCCGCGAACACTGCTGTCGATGGGGCAGCACTGTGAAATGATGGCAAAAGAATGGGGTATCACGAGGGAAGCGCAGGACGAACTCGCCGCCGCCAGCCACCTGAATGCCGCCGCTGCTTATGACGAAGGTTTTTTCGATGACCTGATTACGCCGTGTGAAAAAGTGCTGCGCGACAACAACATGCGACCGGACACGTCTGTCGAAGCGCTGGCCGGATTACGTCAGGCGTACGATAAGTCAGATAAAGGCACACTCACCGCCGGTAACAGCACGCCGCTGACCGATGGCGCATCTTCCGTGTTGTTAGCATCAGAGGAATGGGCCCGGGAACGCGGTCTGCCAATTCTTGCCTACCTGACGCACGGTCAGACGTCAGCGGTCGATTTTGTTGGCGGTGAAGGCTTGCTGATGGCACCTGCCGTAGCGGTCAGTAAAATGTTGCAGCGCGCTGGTATCAAGCTGCAGGATTTTGACTTCTACGAAATCCATGAGGCATTTGCCGCCCAGGTGCTGTGTACACTGGCGGCCTGGGAATCAGAAGAATACTGCAAAGACCGCCTTGGCCTTAATGAGGCGCTTGGCGGTATTGATCGCTCAAAAATGAATGTGAAGGGGAGTAGCCTTGCGGTTGGCCACCCTTTTGCCGCGACCGGTGCACGGATTGTTGCGACGCTTGCTAAAATCATTGATCAGAATCAGGGTGGCCGAGGGCTGATTTCGGTGTGCACCGCCGGAGGTATGGGTGTCACCGCAATTCTGGAGCGTTAACTCCCTAATATTAAGCGCAGGAGCGTTACGTGGAAAAACTGAAAACGTTCGCCGCTTTGCTGGCGGGCTTTCTATGGATTTGGAGCACAACAGTGATTGGCGGAGAGCAACACGATCCGGTTTATGATCAATACAGCCTGCAGGCAAGTGCAGAAAGCGAGGTGGTCAACGATCTTATGCTGGTGCGCATGCAGGTGGCGCATGAAGACAGTGATGCTGCCCGGCTTGCCAATAAAGTGAATACGGATATGCAGTGGGCGCTTGAGCAGGTCAGGGGCGTTGACGCTATTCAGGCAAAAACCGAAAATTATTCTACACACCCAAAGTACGAACAACAGCGCGTCGTCGGCTGGCGATCTGCACAAACACTGTCGTTATCGGGTTCGGATTTTGACGCAATCAAGGCGGCAGTACAATTATTGCAGAGCCGCTTGCAGGTCCAGAGCATGGCTTTCCAGCCGAGTGATGAGACCCGGCGAAACATGGAAGATGAGCTGATCAACGAAGCACTTAATAACATGAAGCATCGGGCGCAAATTGTTCAGGAAAATATGGGTGCATCGGGTTATCGAATCATGCAATTGAATATTGATACCGGGCATCGGTATGCCGGCAGAGCACGGATGGAGGCCACAATGATGCGCAGTGCATCTGTCGAGACAGCTCCTGCTGTAGAGGGTGGCGAATCAAGAATAAGCGTAACCGTCAGCGGTCAGATACAATTGCAGTGATTTACAGGTTATAAGGGCTGCAAAACGGGGCCGGGCGGGACTTTTGCGTCGTCAAGCCTGCAACTGGTGTCGTTGCCAAAATGCATCCGGCGGATGCGTTGCACTACATTGGCACTATTGGCAAGAAACCCTAATATACAATCCAACTATTGAGGATGTACGGAATGAAAATACTGGTCGCGGTAAAGCGTGTACTCGACTACAACGTCAAGGCTCGCGTCAACGCGGAAGGCACCGGGATCGACCTGGCCAACGTCAAGATGTCGATGAACCCCTTTGACGAAATAGCCGTCGAGGAAGCGCTGCGTTTAAAGGAAGCGGGCAAAGCCGATGAAGTAATCGCCGTTTCTATTGGTGTCACCCAGTCGCAGGAGACTATTCGAACCGCATTGGCCATGGGTGCCGACCGTGGCATTCTGGTTGAAACCGAAGAAGAAGTGCAGCCGCTGGGTGTGGCGAAAATTCTGGCTGCGATTGCTGCTAAAGAAGAGCCCGGGCTGGTGATTGTCGGCAAGCAATCCATTGACGACGACAGCAACCAGACCGGTCAGATGCTGGCAGGGCTGATGGACTGGACACAGGCAACGTTTGCTTCGGAAGTAAACGTCGACGGCGATTCCATGAAAGTGACTCGCGAAGTTGACGGCGGGCTCGAATCTATCGAGCTGCAACTGCCTTCAGTGATCACCACTGACCTGCGCCTCAACGAGCCTCGCTATGCAAAACTGCCAAACATTATGAAGGCCAAGAAAAAACAACTCGATGTACTCACGCCTGCCGAGCTTGAAGTCGACATCGCTCCTCGTCTTGTTTCGGTCAAAGTTGAAGAGCCGCCGCAGCGTAAAGCCGGTGAGATTGTCGCAAGCGTTGCTGAGCTTGTAGAAAAGCTCAAAAACGAAGCAAAAGTTATTTAAAGCAGTTGTCTTTTAAGACAGCTGAATATCAACAGATTAATCGGGAAATAACATGACAACATTAGTGATTGCCGATCACGACAACAGCGAGCTCAAGCCAGCTACGCTAAACGTCGTGGCTGCGGCGCAAGCGATCGGTGGAGACATTGCGATACTGGTTGCCGGGGAAGGATGTGGCGCTGTTGGTGAGCAGGCTGCGACCGTCGCCGGCGTAGGCAAAGTACTGGTCTGCGATAACGCAGCCTACGCGAACCAACTTGCAGAGAATATGGCGCCGCTTATTTCAGGGCTGGCTGCAGATTATTCTCACGTGATGTTCGGCAATACCGCCAGCGGTAAAAACGTCATGCCGCGTGTTGCGGCAAAAATGGATATGGCTGGTATCTCTGACATCACCGAAGTGGTAAGCGAAGACACTTTCGTGCGGCCAATTTACGCAGGCAACGCGATGATGACAGTACAAAGTAAAGACAGCTGCAAACTGATTACGGTCAGAACGACCGCATTTGAAGCGGTAGCGGCTGAAGGTGGTTCGGCGGCAGTTGAATCAGTCGCTGCGGCAGAAGTGAGCGACAAAGCCAAATGGATCGGACAGGAGCTGACCAAGTCTGATCGCCCGGAGCTGACCAGCGCCTCTATTGTTATATCCGGTGGACGGGGAATGCAGAACGGCGAAAACTTCGCCATGCTTGAATCAGTCGCCGAAAAGCTCAACGCGGCGGTAGGTGCGTCAAGAGCCGCCGTTGATGCGGGTTTTGTACCGAACGACTACCAGGTAGGGCAGACAGGTAAGGTTGTCGCTCCGGATTTGTACATCGCCGTTGGTATTTCGGGTGCGATTCAGCATCTTGCCGGCATGAAGGACAGCAAGATCATCGTAGCGATCAACAAAGACGAAGAAGCGCCGATATTTCAGGTGGCTGATTATGGGCTGGTTGCCGATCTGTTCGATGCGGTTCCGGAACTTGATGCGGCACTGGGTGCTGGTTGATTTAACCACCGCAGTGCTCTGAAAAGCACCGCTTGCGGTGCTTTTTTTTGCCTGTTCATCGCTAATAGAGGCCGGTTGTGGTCGCGAAATGCCGGTGTACCGTAAATTGCTTTAAACTTGTATAGACGCCTAATCCTCGGAGAGATTCATGAGCTATAGCGCCCCGGTTAAAGATATGCGGTTTGTACTCGAGCAAGTCTCGGGTCTTGACGATGTCAACAAGCTTCCAGGCTACGAAGACGCCACCACAGACATCGTAGCTGCTGTGCTTGAAGAAGCCGGTAAGTTTGCCGGTGAGGTGCTCGCGCCGCTGAATTGGGCAGGGGATCAGGAAGGCGCTAAATGGTCGGAAGACGGGGTTACTACTCCGGCCGGCTGGAAAGAGGCCTATCAGCAGTTTTCCGAAGCCGGCTGGAACAGTCTGGCATTCGATACCGATTTCGGTGGCCAGGGCATGCCCGGGTTATTGTCGGCTGCGGTACAGGAGATGTGGCACAGCTCAAATATGGCGTTCGGGCTTTGTCCGTTGTTAACGCAGGGTGCGGTGCACGCCATCAACTCGCATGCGTCAGACGCGCTGAAAGACGCCTACCTTGAAAAAATGATTTCCGGCGAGTGGACCGGCACCATGAACCTGACAGAACCTCAGGCGGGGTCTGATCTGGCGGCAGTCCGTTCCCGGGCCGAACCCAATGGAGATCACTATCTGATCAGTGGTCAGAAAATTTTTATCACCTATGGTGATCATGATCTTACCGAAAACACCATTCATCTGGTGCTGGCCAGAACACCGGATGCGCCTGCCGGAGTAAAAGGGATCTCACTGTTTGTGTGTCCGAAGTTTTTGCTCAACGCTGATGGCACACCGGGCGAGCGCAATGATGCGCGCTGTGTATCTATTGAGCATAAGCTCGGGATACATGCGAGTCCAACCTGCGTGATGTCTTTTGGTGACAATGGCGGTGCAGTCGGTTATCTCGTCGGGGAAGAAAATCGCGGCCTGATGTATATGTTTACGATGATGAATGAAGCCCGCCTGGCCGTTGGTATTGAAGGCTATGCGATGGGTGAAATGGCCTACCAGCGTGCCAGCGCGTTTGCCAAAGATCGCAAGCAGGGGCCGGTGCTGCTGGGTAGTGGCAATGAAGGCGAAGGCATTATTAATCATCCGGATGTGCGCAGAAACCTAATGACCATGCGCAGTCAGGTCGAAGCGGCCAGAGTGATGGCCTACGACTGTGCAGCGGCATTCGATTTTGCATCTAAACATACTGACGACGACGTTCGAGCCCGCTTTGATCGTCGTGGAGCGTTGCTGACGCCTATCGTTAAAGGCTGGTCTACCGAAGTGGGCGTAGATATCTGTTCACTGGGTATGCAGGTTCACGGCGGCATGGGGTTCATCGAAGAAACCGGTGCTGCGCAATACCTGCGTGATGTGCGAATCACCCCGATTTATGAAGGTACTACCGGCATTCAAGCCAACGATCTTGTTGGTAGAAAAACCCAGTACGACGGTGGTCAGGGAATAGAAGAGTTACTCGCCGATATGCGTGATACCCAGGCGGCACTGGCAGATTCCGGTGACGAACACTGCAAGTACGCAGCACCAGTGCTGGGCCGGCATATAGATATGATTGCCGGTGCCAGTCGTCAGATACTATCCGAAGAGAACCCGGTACTGAACGCAGCTATCGCGAACGACTATCTAATGATGATGGGATATGCCACCGGTTGCTGGGCAATGGCACGTTCGGTTCTGGCGGTGCAGAGTGAACAGGATGACGATTTCAAAGCACTCAAAAGAGCAACCTGCCGCTTTTATTTTGACGCTATTGCTCCCCGTGCTGTGGGCCACTACCAGGCGCTCGAAAATGTTAATGAAGCGCACTTTTCAATAGCGCCCGAATTGCTGTAGTGCCGCTGTAGTGCCGCTGTAGCGTTGCCGTGTAGCGCGGCAAACCCAAAGACCTGTTTTCACAGGAAAATCAAAACGTAATAATAAAGTCCGGATTGCAGATTACTTTCTGCATTCCGGTGACTCTCCCACCTTCCGCTTAACCTGCCGGTACTTTTGTCGAAAACCATCCCGCACAAGTCAAATGTGTGAACTTCTGTGCGTGCGTGGAATATTCCTTGCACTACAGGGACCTCGAAATGGCAATCGGCTGCGGAGACAATTAAATGAAAGGGATCATACTGGCGGGTGGTTCAGGCACAAGGCTTTACCCGATTACGCAAGTGATCTCAAAGCAATTGCTACCGGTTTACGATAAACCGATGATCTTCTACCCGTTGTCTACGCTGATGCTGATGGGTATCAGGCAGATAGCCATCATCTCAACACCTCAGGACACCGAACGTTTTCGGCAATTGCTCGGAGACGGAAGCCAGTTTGGAATTGAGCTTGAGTATATCGTCCAGCCCAGTCCGGATGGTCTGGCGCAGGCATTTGTACTTGGTGAAGAATTTATCGGCGATGAAAGTTGTTGTCTTATTCTCGGTGACAATATTTTTTATGGCGCTGGCCTTGAAGGTATCCTGGAAGATGCTGCACTGACACTAGACGGCGCTACCGTCTTCGCCTACCGGGTTGCAGACCCTGAGCGGTACGGTGTGGTCGAATTTGACTCCGTTAGACGTGTTCTGTCTTTGGAAGAAAAACCCGTAACTCCTAAGTCCAATTACGCAGTAACCGGTCTTTATATTTATGATAACTCTGTTGTCGAAAAAGCTAAATCGCTAAAACCTTCGGTGCGCGGAGAACTTGAGATTACGGATCTCAATAACATTTATCTTAAGAACAAAAAGCTACGTTGTGAATTGTTGGGCAGGGGGCATGCATGGCTGGACACAGGGACACACGCCTCCCTGCATGATGCAAGTGCCTATGTAGCCACTGTAGAAGCCAGGCAAGGGTTAAAGGTTTGCGTGCCAGAAGAAATTTCCTGGAACAAAGGCTGGATAAACAACGAAACGCTCAAGCAGTCTGCATTGAAATACGGAAAGAGTACTTATGGTGAATATCTGCACTCATTGATCGACGACAGAGAAAGCCGGAATGTTTCGGTTGTTACTTCAAAAGTCGCCTGATTATATTGGTATAAAAAAGGGAACCTGACAGGCGTGATCGGTGATTAACAAAAAAAATATGAAGGTAACAGAGTCTAAAGCAAAAGAATTGTTTGAATCCTTGTTTCAAGACAGACGGGTGCAAGATATTCACGCAACACATTTTAAGGGCAATATTGATGCGCTAAACAATCGCAGCCTGTCAGGATGGATTGTGGATGAAGAAGATCTTGATGGAAGCATTGAGTTTGAGGTATTTTGTGACAATACCAGGGTTGGAGGTGGTGTAGCTGATAATTTTCGGGAAGATCTGGTCAGCGCTGGTTATGGGAATGGCCGACACGGATTTCTGGTGGGGTTAAGCAGCAAAATTTTCACACCCGGGCATCACGAACTTACGCTTCGCCACAAAACTACTGGCGCATTAATCGCCACTAACAATTTTCCGTTGCAGGCAACCTCCGGTTGCATTGGGGAAGTGATTGGTTTTGGTGTTCGCGTAATACTTGCGCAGATCCTGACGCATGGAAAAAGCGAACAGCCAAAAAGCGTCGAAATACTGGTGGATGGTAAAACACGGTTGCCGTGCGCATTAACCAATTATGCGGCAAGTAAATGCAGCTATGAGGCGCACTTGCCTGACGCTCTGTTTGATGGAATGCCTCACTCCTATGAATTGATTGCTAATGATGTTAACTGTTCCAGTACAGCCTATATTGATATTCTTCAGCCTGTCGTCACTCCCGAAGAACACCTTACGGACTCTCTAAGTAGTCGTGGCTACATCGGATTGCCGAAGAATGCATCTTATCGTTACGAATCACTCAGTTTAGCTTTGAAACAGCTAGTTGGAAATGTTGAAATTAGCTCAGAAGAGAAGCTGAATCGCATCTCCTGTGTGCAAAACGCGCATCAGGAAGTAGTGCGTGGGTTCAATCAGCGCAGGCAGTACAGTAAACTGCAGTTGCCGAAGGTAGAAACACCTGATGTTTCCATCATTGTTCCTGCAATGAATAAGTTCGAAATTACCTATCACTGTATAGCGTCAATTATTCTCGCTCACAATTCCGCTTCGTATGAAGTGATACTAGTTGATGACGCGTCGGAAGACGAAACTACGGCTGCTGAAGATATCATTGAAAATCTGGTTGTAGTGCGTAATGAGGCGAATCTCGGGTTTATTCGAAGCAACAATAAAGCTGCAGAAAAAGCTCGTGGTAAGTATATCTGTTTGCTAAATAACGATACCGAAGTGACTCCAGGCTGGCTCGATGAAGCGTTGGAGATGTTTTCACTATACAATGATGTGGGTGCTGTAGGTTGTAAGCTGGTGTACCCTGATGGTGTTTTACAGGAAGCTGGTGGATTGGTTTGGGGCAACGGCCATCCCTGGAACTACGGAAAGCATCAGAATGCTTCACATCCTTCCTATAACTACGCACGGCCGGCAGATTATCTCTCGGCTGCTGCTTTGTTTATAGATAATTCTGTCTGGCGGAATGTTAGTGGCTTCAGTGAAGAGTTTGTACCGGCTTATTACGAAGATACTGACCTGGCGTTCAAGATCAGGGACGCAGGATTCCAGACTCTATATTGTCCCACCTCGGTGGTGGTTCATTTTGAAGGGAAAAGTAACGGTACCAGTACCAAGTCCGGGATTAAGCAGTATCAGGATATCAATAGTAAAAAATTTCGCTCTAAGTGGTTTAAAGAATACAAAGCGCATGGAGAAGAAGGCGACGTTCCGCATCTTGAGGTAGATCGAGCTAGTAACTTTAAAGTACTGGTGCTAGATGCTGATACACCCAGGCGTAACAGTGATGCGGGAAGCTATGCTGCGTTTCAGGAAATGAAGTTAATGATGGAGCTAGGTTGTAAGCTGTCCTTCATTCCATCCAATCTCGCACATATGGGAACACATACCGAATACCTGCAAAAGCTGGGTGTCGAATGTATCTACTATCCGTTCTACCAGTCGGTTAATCAGTTTCTGGAGCTGCGTGGTAAGGAGTTTGATGCGGTCTACATTACCCGATACAAAGTGGCGGCAAACAATCTAAAAGATATCCGGTCTTTAACAAATGCCAGAGTAGTCTTTAATAATGCAGATCTTCACTTTTTGCGGGAAGTTCGAGAGAATATACAACAGAAATGTACTGACTTCAGTGGGCCGCTTGCCACTCGCGATGAAGAACTGGAGGTGATTGAGCAGGTTGATGTGTCGATCTGTTATACCGATGCCGAGAGAGCGG
Source organism: uncultured Granulosicoccaceae bacterium (assembly GCA_937931165.1). Lineage (GTDB taxonomy): Bacteria > Pseudomonadota > Gammaproteobacteria > Granulosicoccales > Granulosicoccaceae. Next base: position 55,475 of record CALHCI010000152.1, on the reverse strand, counting down.
TAATAACTTCTCACGTGATGAAAGAGGACAACATTATGCGTTGTCCCTGGGTAGTTAAGAGTTCCGATGATGTGATGCCGTTTGAAGGGCGAAAGGATATCGCTTTCTTAGGGGGGTATCGTCACCGGCCTAACGTTGAGGCGGTTGAGTTTTTCTGTAACAGTGTTATGCCGCAACTCATCTCAAAATTGCCGGATGTTCGCTTCCTTGTTTACGGCAGCCATATGCCTAAGGAGTTCAAACAATTTCAGTCTGATCATGTCGAATTGATTGGATTCGTAGAGAATGTTGCTGATATCTACGACAATGCAAAGGTATTTGTCAGTCCACTGTTGTCAGGCGCCGGGCTAAAGGGGAAGATTATTGAATGTATGTCTGCCGGGTTGCCTTCTGTTATCAGTCCGGTATCGGCAGAGGGAACCGGGCTGGTGCATACGCAAAGCGCATTTGTGGCAGACTCGGTCGATGAATGGTGTGAGTATATAGAGCGGATCTATAACAGCGAGTCAGAGTGGAGAAAAGTGTCAGAGAACGCACTCAGCCTCGCTGAAACTTTGTATTCTCCACGTGAAGGTGCCAAAAAAATGAAGAAGATCCTTGATCGGGTAGAGGTGTATTCCGACGGGATAGGTAGCGGTAAATTTAGGGGGTATATCAAGTGATGGGAAATAGTCAAAACATTATTGTTCACTATCATTTGTTCAAAAACGCAGGTACATCTGTTGATCATCTGCTAAAGCGAAATTTTGGTGACAAGTGGATAGGCTTTGATGGTGAGTCGCCGGGAAGTATTATCACAACGGAGGCTCTGGAAAATACGATTAACTCCACACCTGATAAACTTGTTTTTTCATCTCATCAAATCGTGCCGCCATTGCCGGATGTCGGAAAGAATGTCTTTCCCGTTGTTTTTCTAAGAGACCCGGTTGATCGTATTAAATCTGCCTATCTCTTTGAATGGAAGAAACAGTTAGGGTTAGATTTTCCTAAAGGAACTCTCAAAGAGTATGTTGAGAAAAAGTTCACCTACAAAAGGAAGAGTTCTGTTGAGGAATTCCAAACAATTAGATTGTCGAATACCAAACCGCAGGCTTTTCATGATGAAAGTATCTCTGATGACGAATTGGTAGAGCGCGCTTGTCATTTCATTGGTAGTTTAGATTTTGTGGGAATAGTAGATGAGTTTGACAGATCTATGCTTCTGTTGACAGGTTATCTGAGTCAGGCGTTTCCTGGTTTCGAATATGTTCCTGTAAAAGCCAATGTCCTGCAGGATACTTCATTAGATCAAAAGAAGAAACGGGAGATTATTCAGGATGAGCTTGGTCAGGAGTTATTTGAAATGATCGTAGAGAGAAACCGACTGGATGAGAAATTGTATCAGTACGGTCGGAGGCATCTTGAACATCTGGAAAATCAACAAAAGGAAGCTGTGTGATTGCTTACTTCATCACCTTCATTGCAGTGATTGGATGGGTTACTAAAACCACGTACAGCAGAAATGCTATTTTCCAGGTGGGAATGGTAGATTTCTTATGGAAGTAAGTGTTCAGGTAGAATATGCAAGTTTAAACTTCGCTGCAGCCCGCAGTTTTGTTTCCAATGCTCGTGGTGAGTTTTCGCAGGGCAATACAAAGAGCGCGGAGAAGGGGTGTATAGAGGCGTTGATACAATGTCCAAACTACTTTCCGGCATTTCAACTTCTTGGAGAGTGTCTTGATAGTGCGGGTCAGCATGAGTGTGCTGCTGCTGCATATCTCGGGAATATCTCTAATACTTTAGGCCAAAAGTACTGCTTGACTGAATCTGGCTCTACGCCTCGTGGGAGTATTAGTGGCAGGCAGCATGTTCACCAGCGTGAGGAAATATCACTTCCCCAGCCAAACACTCTCGACAACGTTCCTTTGTGGAAATTCAGAAATAAAAAGATAGTATCCAATGAAACCTGGGTCGATACCATTGAGTTGGGAAGTATATGGCATGACGGCCACAACAACGCGTCATTTGATTCTGATGACCATCTGATTGAAGATCATCTGACAGGTTGTGTCTCTATTGTAGAAGACCTAAGAAAGCGTTGCAGTCCCTTGTTTGCCGGACCGCGGGTGTTCGTTCTTGGCGCCAGAGGGGGAGGTAACTATTATCATTGGATGACTGATATTCTGCCGAAGCTGGAGATTCTCAGGCAGGCGGGATATGTTTTCAACAATACTGATCGTTTTTTGGTTTCTTCATGTGATAAGAGTTTTCAAAAGGAAACGCTTATAGCGTTTGGGGTGAAGATTGATCAGGTTATTGAAACGAATACTGTTTCCCCATACCTGAGTAGTGATTTGCTGGTCATACCCAGGCTTAAGAACGTAATGGGTCTGCATATGGGAAGCTGGCTACCTGCTTTCCTTGAAGATTTGTTATTAAACAGGCCCGGAATTGTGAAAAGCAGTTCTGTTGCCTCCAGCCAGAGTAGGATCTTTATCAGCAGGGATCCCGCGTCGAGTAACGGGAGATCGATTGGTAATATTGAGGCGGTAAACGGTCTGTTCCAGAGTTACGGGTTTGAGATTGTTTATCCTGAAAGACTGTCCCTGGTCGAACAAGCACGGTGCTTTAATAGTGCAGATGTAATTGTTGCTGCACACGGGGCCGGTCTCGCGAATATTGTTTTTTGTCAACCAGGAACCACTGTCATTGAATTCTATGGAGCTCATATAGCACCATGTTACTGGGCAATCAGTGCAATCAAAAATCTTCAGTATTTCAATGAGTGTTGTTTGGATAAAACCCGAGCCTCCCCTGAGGATGCGAGTACGCTGTCTGAGAGAAGATCTGCGGGTTTTTCTGTGGATACTGACCGATTGCGGAGCTTGCTGGAAATGGCTGGTATTGGTTCGTGATAAGCATTGAGTTCAGTGTTGCTCCAACTGCCCTCAATTTGAGAGCAGGTTAGCGACAATCCCGGAACCCGGTTTGTTTTTCGGTATGTGCTTATAAACCGGTCGTTTACAGCTCGAATTCAGGCGACTGGCTGTCTACCGTTTTTTGATACATCATAATTTCAACGCAATTTTGGCGGTTCGACGATAACCCAGGTAGAGTATGGAGATTGCGAGGATCAAAGGGAACAGGGGGTCTTCGCTATTTGTTCCCATAATGCTGCAACCAGAGGGATTGTATTCAGAATCCACTAAATCGGGTATGGAGTCACCGTCTTCATCGGGTAGTGTGCTACCGAGCAGTGGGATGCCCACATCGGAAATACCGTTCTGATCCTGATCAACATAACTATCAAGTCTGCCGTCTGAGTCTGTATCAATTGTGCCTGTTTCGGTGATGTCCATAAATCCGTCATTGTCACTGTCGAGATCGACATAGTCATACAACTCATCTCGATCGCTATCGACTGGAATGATGCTTTCGGGGTTGCTGTAGTTATCCAATAGTCCGTTACGATCTTCGTCTGTGAAGCCATCCAAACGTTTTGCGTTGTTGCGGTAGTTAGCTGTTGCCTCTGCAAGGTCGGGTATTCCATCCTGATCCGAGTCAAGGTCGATATAGTCAGGAACACCGTCACTGTCAGTATCCAGGAGAGTGCTGGAAGATTCGGTTGGAATTTCGCCAGAAGGTGATATTCCAGTTGCGGCAAAGTCGGCTGCAGAATCAAGTTTGCCATCACGATTAACATCGCTGTAGCCTAGCTCAATCACATCTGGTATCGAATCATTGTCACTGTCCAGATCGGCATAGTTTGGGATACCATCGCTGTCAGAATCTTCGACTCCGTCAATGGAATTAATCAATCCGTCACCATCTTCATCATTGTTGATGAGGTCCGTTCCAAGTGCAACTTCCTGATTGTCACTGATTCCATCGCCGTCACTGTCCGGGTTAAGTGGATCGCTTTGGTGAGTTAAAACCTCATCGCCATCTGATAGAAAGTCCCCATCGCTGTCTGTTGATAGTGGGTCGGTGAAGTGTATCAGGAGCTCGGTGTTATCCGTCAGTCCATCATCATCCGAATCAGCTAAAACGGGGTTTGTACCGTGTAGATTGTACTCGTCAGAATCGGTTAGCCCGTCGGCGTCGGTATCTGGTATCAAAGGATTCGAGCCCAGTTCGTTGACCTCTACGCCATCGTCCAACCCGTCTGAATCAGAATCGTTGTTGAGCGGATTTGATTCGTATTGCAGAATCTCATCTCCATCAGAAACACCATCGGTGTCGGTGTCTGGTTTCGTGGGATCAGTGGAGTGTTGTGTGATCTCGTCGTTGTCATTCAATCCGTCCTGATCAGTATCGATCAGGGTAGGGTCGGTGTTGGTGGTAAATATCTCGGTGTAGTCATCCAATCCGTCACCATCAGTATCAGCGTTGTTTGGATCGGTTCCGTATTGATTGGTCTCGTCGTCGTCGGTCAATTGATCGGCATCGGCATCAGCATCTGCGGGACTAGAATCCGGAGGGGTCGGTGGTAATGCGGTGGTCGTTGCGAGAGCAAGATCGATTTTTTCATGAAGAGGGGTTTCATCGCCACCGCCGCGCGTTGTGCTGCCAGTGAACACATGCAAGTCAGTACCAATCAATGCTGCGCCGCCAGCGTGACGTGGTGTGATCATATCCTCCAAACCGCGCCAGGTTCCGTTTGCCGGATTAAAGACCTCGACAGTTGCGTGGGCTGCTGTCAGGCTTATTGACTCACCACCAATGACATAGACCAAATTGTTGTAAGTTACTGCCATTGTGCCAGCGCGTTCGGTCGGAACATTGTGCGATGATAGTATCCACTTATTTTCGGAAAAATCGAACACATCAGTTGCGGCAACTGTGTTACCAGCGCCGAGATTTGACTGACGACCGGCAGCGGCAACCAGTTTGGATCCAACCATTGCAACAGCTACATGATCCCGGGCGTTGGGGGCATCTGGCAGAATGCGCCAATTGCCTGTTGCGGGATCATATTCATCAAACCAGGGTACTGCTCCGCCACTATGTCCTGCCGTATTTCCACCAACTACATAGATTTTGTTGTTGTAAGTGAATGTTCCAGCAGAACCACGCAAGCGACTGGATGGCATAGTTCCTTCGGTAGACCATAAATTGGTTGTCGGATCGAAAACGTGTATGTCAGACAGCGTTGTTTCCGTCGGGTAGCAACAAGTGAAGGCGCCGATGATGTAGATCTTCCGGTTATGAACCACGGGCTGAAAGTGGTGCATTTCTTCGGGAGCCTGTGCCACTGTTTCCCAAGTATTGTTGCCTGGGTCGTAGCGATCGACAGGTCGCTGTCCGCGGCCACCAAACACATAGATGTAACCGTCAAACTCTACAGAGTTTGATTCGTGCCGCGGTGTGACGAACGACCCATCAAAGGTTGTGATTTCAGACCATGATTGTGCTAATGCGTGTTGGGCATTGCTTGTCGATAGCAGAAGAACCAGTAGGAACAACTGGTAGTATTTTTTCATAGACATTATGCAAAGGCTTCGGTCGGTTTACGTACTTACTGGTAGCTGCGGCGTCGACGTATCCCTACAAGCAGAAAGAGAGGTGCCAGTGACAACAGACCGAAGCTTCCGCCTCCGGAAGGAGTTGCCACAGTTGAGTTGTTGTCTGTGTTCGGGTCGTTGGCCTGAGTCAGCGATGCAGTGATAGATTCAGTAGCTGCGCCGATAGACAAGTTAGCTGTTCGACTGGTATTGGCTGCAACATAGTCGACCTTGCATTGCACCGTTCCGGTGTCACTTGTACAGCTATCAAATCCGTCAATCTGATCTGCAGCTTCAATACCTACACCCTGTATGGCGACATCAATGTCAATTGCAGTGTTAACCGAATCCGGATTGGTAATTTCGACAGTGTAAATGCCAGAGTGCACACTGGATGAAATTGCAAGATCGATGTCCGCTGGTGTGTAGACTTTAGGTGCTGAACCTGTTTCTGTAGGCAGGTCGGTGTTGTTCAGTCTTAGAACAATTTTGTCCAGCTCTACCCCGTCGGTTGCTGCCGCTACCAGAATTGTATGCTGACCAGGGCTGGCAAATTCTATAGTGGCAATGCTGTCGACACTGCATTGACCATCTAGAGCGGTACTATTTGTCCATTGCCATTCGCCGTCAGGGCTGCAAACGCTGATTGCACTTGAAGTGGATGGCCACTCTGAATTCACGCCAACGTGAATACTGGCATCTTGTTCATTGTTTGCGCGAATTCGAGCATTGACGGTGTATAACCCTGCTTTGTTTACAAACACCTTATATGAGGTGAACGGACCATCTTCGCCTGACAGGAAGTTTGAAACACCAAGTACTGGTGGATCGGACGGGCCCGTACGTGTGTCTGGAAGTAGCTCTATATATGCAGAGTTGGCGGCACTCGCAGGTGCAGTGCTATCGAAGTCTGGAGTGACGGTAGGTACGACGTTTTCGCTATTAATAAACCAGGCAGTATTGTAAGTCCCTTCTACTGGTGCAGACTGGTTTGACTGACTGTCGAACTGTTCTGCTTCAATTACAAGCTCATCGGATGTGCCGGTGACGGTGGCTGAAGTAACTACCTCGACACCAATATTCAAGGTGTTTTCACCAGTATTGTTATCGCCGCTGACCAACAGATTTGCCACAAGGTTATCGACGCCTGTACTGGCACTGCTTATCGTCACTGGCATTCTGAGTGTCTGATTGGGGGAGATTTCCGGAAGTGTGCACGTGATAGACATATCGCCTGCACAACCAGCGGAGTCAGTAACAATGGTCAGCGCATCGCTGTTTAACTGCAGTTGTGCGTCGGTAATCGGTTCCAGGCCAACGTTTCTTACAAGCAGTAGATGTGTAGTAGAACCGTTAATGCCAATCGCGTTAGAACCGTGCTGAACGGTTAGAGATGCATCGTAGGCTGGTATGGCAGGGCTCGCCTCGATCTCTATTGATTCGGCGTTGTTGCCCATAGTCGTATCGTTTTGGTCGGCGGATACCTTGCTGTCTACTCTATGGATACCTATTGCGTTTGCTGTTGCAGTAAATGACGCGGTCATCTCATCCTGCGACGTTATTTCAGGGAAGGCGCACTGTAGCGTATTGCCAGTTGCTGTACAAAAATTACTGGCAACAAACGTAAGCTCATCCGGGATAGTTACAGTGACTTGTACCGAAGTAGCAGAATCATTATTGTCTTTGTTTTTTACATCAACTGAGTAATTGATTTCATCGCCAACTCGGACAATCTGTGAATCGACAGATATGTCAATATCCAAATCCACTATAACCGGTGTCACTGGTTGTGTAGTAGTGATGTTTCCGTCGTTGGTCTGTGTGACAGGAACATCATAGGTGCCAATTAAGGCACCGGATTCTGTATCTCTACATCTGACACGATCTCCGTACATGACGCAACTCTGTGTTCCATCGTCCGGGTCTTTAAGCAAGACAAACTGATCCAGCTCAAAGCCATCTTCACGCGCGTAGAACACAATATTGTGCTCTCCAGGCGCTGGTATATCAAGGTAGATAGTTTTCTCAACACCACAATGATTATCGGGTACTCGTTGCGCGCTTGACCATGTCCATTGGTTTTTTCCGCCACAGAATTGAATTCGCTTTCCGCTTTCCGGTTTCTCGTTTTTAAAGCCAACGTGTATTCCGTTGTCTTCCGTGCCAGTAGAAAAGGCTTTTGAATAAACGTAGTATCTGCCAGCCTCAGGTATATTGATTTTGTACTCCAGGCTAGGGCCGTTGGTACCATTGCCCCAAAAATTCACGCCGCTGATATTTTCGTCGTTGTGCGTTACACGAGTATCTGGAAGCAGCTCCATGTAGCCATTTCCACCAGCGGTAGAGGTATGCGGAGGATCCGGATCAGGGGTGATTTGAGGCAGGTTATCTGTACTCGTGACATACCATCGTTCTGAACTATCGGTATAATTCTCTGCTTCCACTCGAATGGCAACATGCTGGCCGCCAATGGCAGCGCCGACTCCAAGTTCGTTGGGTACTGTGTCATTATCAGAGTTGCACGCGGATACAAATATTCCCAAGCATGCTGTAGCGATACACGAACGTGTATGACCTAAAATCCACGTAGCGTCTAGTCGACGATTGAGACTGCTCATTGTTAAGAAATACCCATTGTGTTTTAGTTGTCAGGTAGTCTGCGGGTTCTATTACCCCTATCAATCGCTAGCGGAAAATTGGTTAATACCTTTAGCATGTCGCTAGTCACAATCCGTGTATGTGTTTGATCGGATTGATCAAAATGCAGTCAAGAAGTGGATTTTAAATGAGCTTGCTGCAGTGCTCAGTGGTCAAACACGACGGTTGGCAATGTAGCCGCTTCAATTTTCTGTGAGAGAACTAAAAAACCGTGCGGAATCAGATCGGATGCGTGTGGTTCAATGAACGATGAAGGTCAATCTCATAGTGTTGCACCTGACTCGGTGCCCGCACAGTTAGTCGCTGTGGTTTGGATTCATTGATAGTGATGAGTCCGTGCAGCAATAGCTGCCGCACGGCAGTATCATCTTGTTACTGAGGTTTGCTGTGTGTAGTGATCACACTGGAGATGATCTCGGACTTCAGTGTGGTTGCGTCGTAGATGGTTTTAAACTGATCAACCTCTGGCAAATCGGTATCCTTAAACAGGTATTCAAGATGTCCGAAAGCCAGAGGCTGATACACCAGCTCTGCAAGGATAAAGTAGTCTCCGGCGGGTGCTTTTACCCTGTATTCGAAGAAATCCAGCCCGGCATTGAAGTTATCATCCAGACTGGCCTGGCCGACCACTGCAATGTCGTTGTCAACCAGAGTTTTGTCGAAACCTTTCGGGGTAAGTCTGTTGTCTTTGTGGTAGCGAACACCCTCAACCAATGAATGGGTGACGTTGTGCTGAATGTCGGCCATGATCGCCTCGTAAACAAGCACCTGATTTTCACTATTGATAGAGTTGTAGTGAGGCTCGTAGAGATTGTAGTTACGATCTCCATCGACCCCTTCAATGCTACCGTCAGGGTTGATTTTCCCCGACTCAAATATTACCGCTCCGGTTGCATCGAGTACGACAAAGTGTACAAATACTCTGCGAGAAGGATACCCGCTGGGTAACTTGTGCCCGGTGTTATTGGTTAGTTTAAGCGATGCAATTATCTCGTCTTCTTCGTTTCTGGTAGCAACAATTTCGAGATCCGCTGAGGTTTTCAGGAATTCACGGTTGCGTTGAATGGCTGCCGGAAACCCCTCTGCCTGAATACCAAGTTCAGTCTTGAAGTTCTGGAACATATCCAGCATGACTGTGTTGGCCCCAAGGAAAGTGTGTTGAGAGAAATTGTCGCGGCGAATATCAGTACCTGATGAAGCAAGTGTGACTGTTGTGTCGATTTTCGGCATATGGCATGCCTGACATGAGGCCGCACTCACGCCGCCGTTGCGGTAGTCGCTGTTCTGCCACTCTGTGTAAGTCTGTTGTTCCTGAAATTGATTTTCGATCGGATTGGGGATGATGTCACCATTCTCGTCGAGCTTTGGTGTTTTCAGATCATGGCAAACGGCGCACGCGGATGAGTCGCTCAGATGCGGGCCATACTTCGGCGTATATTCAGAGTTAGCGATCATGTAGGCACCGATCGGATCTGCATATTGGCCATAAGCCGGGCGGTTCTCTTTTTCACCTTCAGGAAAAGTTGCAATACTGAAGTTACCTGAGTTGCTTTCTTCGGTACCCAGGATTCCAGTATCTTCTATCTGGTGGCAGAGTGTGCAGCTAACGCCGTCCATCGCATGGTCGAAATACGGGTCTGTGGATTTAAATCCATCGCTTGCAAAAGTGAATTCAACACCGTCTTTCCTGGCTGCTTCGTTTGCCATTGGCGCATGGCATCGGGTGCAGGTGTCATCAACCTTTTTCTTGAGATTCGGGTGATTCTTCAGAGTGGCTGCAGCTTTGGCGCGCCAGTAAGGATCTCTTGCAGAATTCGCCATCGTGCTGGTTTCCCACGCATTCTCTATTGACTGATCCTGCCCTTCATCATCGATCATATCGTTGTGGCAAACACCACAGGCACCACTGCCGGAAAAATGATCACCCAGGAAATTAGGATCAGACAGAGACAGCGCGGGCAGAGTACCGAAGCCGACAGACGGTGCCGGGTCTTCAACAATTACCGGCAGGCTGATAACCGTGTCAGTTCCCTCTTTAGAGGATTCTTCCTCGGCCTTAAATGCATCGCACGCAGATAGCAGCGTGAGCAGGGAAACTGCAAGCACAGCCCGGGTGCCAGGCCCGGTGAGTGATAAGTTGCCGATCGATTTGACGAATAACATTTGTGTCGAGTTCTCTCGCAGGTGGTCTGTCCACAAACCGTGAGAATCGGCATTTTTCTGTCAATCTTTAGGCAATGGCGCAACCGTCGGTCATTCAGTTGACCGACTCGTCAAATGCAACAGATTAATAGTCTTCAGGTTCAAAGACATGAATAGCGTTTTGCGCGTAATCTGCTACCCAGATGGTGCCGGGGAAAATGTCATTGTCGCCCTGTGCGGTGACGTCCAGTGGTGTGCCGAGTTCAGTGAACAATTTATCCAGCCCGGAGATTTTATCGCCGGCATTGTTGAGTTGTATGCGATAAATGTTTCGGTTAAAACTACAAGCCAGCAAATCCCCTTTCATTGCCCCACCGAAGTTACTTGCGGTGTACTCATCCAGACCATTGGTAGAAGACTTAAAGACGTGCAGAGCACCGTCGCCATTGCCGGGGATTTTGTAGTTGCATTCTTCACCGTTCGCACCACCTTCAATTGGTGACTGAGGGTTGGAATCGTTGAAAGTATTATTTTTACTGCCGCGAGTAGGGTTTGGGTGGCCGCCGTAGTAGCCTTTTTTGTCAATATAGTGCAATCCATCCCCATAAGTTGTTCCGCCATCCTTGTAGTTGTTCAGGCAGTTGCCATTCGGAGTACCACCCCATCCGGAATTCGGACCATTATCGACCGTATACATTTTACCTTCATCTGTCAGAACAATATCATAGGCGTTGCGATATCCCGGGGAATAGATCTGTACCGGCCCGTTATTCTCGAGAATTGCCATATTTTTGCCATTGTTGCCACCAAACGGATCATTCTGATCATTGGCCCCAGGTCGATCTTCATCATCAAGCGTCGGCAGGTCATAGGTGTTATTGCCGAGCTGCTGTAGATCGATTTCTACAATTGCAGCGCTTAATGCGTATTCTGGCAGGCGTGCGAAGTTGTTCGATGGAACACCCATATTCGTATGACCTCCCATCGCAAGGTACAGCGTATTGCCATCTTTACTGAGCTGCATGCCGTTGCCCTGATGGTTCTCCTCTGATCTTGGTAAGCCCCGGATTAAATCTGTCTTGGCCCAGTTGTTACCGTTTTGCGTCAGACGAGAAAGTATCACTGAATTTGTGTCTAGATTTGCATCGTTACCGGACGGGCCTGCACCCATTCGAGGGTCTGCGGATGCGACGTATATGACCGGGTTTGCAGCTGAGCCCGCGACCAGTATGCCGGTCACAAGCCGACCTTTGACACCGTTGTTCTGAGTTCCGTCGTCATCGTGGTTGGTGATGTTAGTGACCAGATTAATTGTTTGCGTCTGGGTTGTCGTGTAGTTGTTTTTTCCGTTGCGGTTCACGGTGTACTGATAAATCACACCGTCTCTTTCAGCTACGTATAGCTTGCCATCGGGGCCAAATTGAAGCGCGGTGGGTTTTTTCGGCCCGGCCTGATTAAGCTTTGTGTAGAGAAACTTGGGTTGGATAGTTGGTTGTGTTTCCGGTGCATCCGGTGTCACCGGGTCTGGTGGCACGGTAATTTTGCCGGTCAGGTTAAGCTTGATTGCAGGGTTTGACCCGTCGTGCTCAATAGTGAGTTGTCCGGCTTTGCTACCCGCCACGCCTGAGAACATCTTGGTGGTGATGGTGACAGACTGTCCCGGTTCAATAGTGACAACGTTATTGAAATCTGTAGAAAACGAATCTGCCGAATCACCTGACACAATCACATTGTAGATATTCACAGCCGGGTAACCGTTATCTCCTGCGTTGGTGAGTGTAAATTGTTGGTTCTTGTTTTGGTCTGTTTCGATGGTGCCGAAATCGAGTTCAGTAGAAGAGACCTTCAATTCGCTGGTGGGAATATCAATCCCGACTCCTGTCAGCAGAACGATGTGTGGCGAATTACCGCCACTGTGCTCGATTCTTAAGAAGGCCTTCTTGTTACCCAGCGTGGTTGGGCTGAAAGTGACCGAAAAATTGACGCTCTGTCCATTCTCAAGTGCGGAGTAGCCGCCATAGTCACTGGCAAAATCATAAGAGTCCTCACCGCTGACCTCAACCGAATAGATTTCCGCGGGTCCGGTGCTGGTGTCGCCGGAGTAGGAAATCGAAAATTCCTGCGACTTCTGCGAACCGATCTCAACATCACCCAGCGTCAAAAGAGCAGGGCTGACAGACAGCTCAGCAGAAGAAGGAACAGAACCGATTCCGCTGAGCGGTATCTGTATTATATCGGCTCTGACAGAGATGCTGCTGGCGAGCAACAACAAACCTAAAGTAAAGAGTACATTGACGCGGTATATCATCGATGAATCCGTGGATAAGTCAGTAGAGTTTTCAACAGTAACCGGACCTATAAGCAAAAAGCAGGCTAACGGATGCCACCGATATCCAAATAATTTCGCTGTTTTGGTATGACCCTTGCGATTGATGGCGTTCGCCAGATTTCGGAAAATCAATGTCAATCAACTCTACGCGCGCTGTCGAAGCAATCTCACCATGGAAGCAAAAGAGAATCCTTATCACAGGAGGAGCTGGCTTCCTCGGATCACACCTGTGTGATCGACTGCTTACTGAAGGCCATGAGGTAATTTGTGTAGATAACTTTTACTCCAGTACCAAACAGAACATTTTGCACTTGCTGGATAACCCGCGATTTGAGCTGATTCGGCACGACGTGACTTTTCCGTTGTACCTGGAGATAGACGAAATCTACAATATGGCATGCCCGGCTTCTCCAGTTCATTATCAGCACGACCCGGTTCAGACGACCAAAACAAGTGTGCATGGTGCGATCAACATGTTGGGGCTTGCCAAGCGGACTGGTGCGAAAATACTGCAGGCCTCTACCAGTGAAGTCTACGGAGACCCTATCGTTCACCCGCAGGTTGAAACCTATTGGGGTAACGTAAACCCGATTGGCCCTCGATCTTGTTATGACGAAGGTAAAAGATGCGCCGAGACTCTATTTTTTGACTACCACCGTCAACACGGCGTGCAGACAAAAGTAGTGCGTATATTTAATACATATGGCCCGAGAATGCACCCTAACGACGGTCGGGTGGTCTCCAACTTCATTGTACAGGCGCTGTTAGGAAAGCCCATAACATTGTTTGGCGAAGGAACACAAACCAGGTCGTTTTGCTATGTTGACGATCTGATAGAAGTAATCATCCGAACAATGAATAGTGATGATGCTTTTATTGGCCCGGTGAACATCGGTAACCCCACTGAGTTTACAATGCTTGAGCTTGCGGAAGTAGTGAAAAGTAAGGTAAGCCAGAACGTCGGAATTGTGCACAAGCCGTTGCCTGTGAATGACCCTACTCAGCGCAAGCCGGATATATCACTTGCTAAAAGTGAATTGGACTGGGCTCCAAAAGTTGAGCTTGATGAAGGAATTACCAAGACAATCAGTTATTTCAAGAATCTGCTGGGTGTTGAACTAAAAGTTGCCGCGTAGATTATTGAAAGGGTCGGCTTCTGCCCGGCGTTTGTTTAGATGACACAAACTGCTCTATCTGTCGATTTTGATGTCTGCGCGCGAATAGAAGACTCTGAGCTGTTCGATTCGGACTGGTATTCAAAGCAGTACAGGTGGGTTGCTGAAAGTGGTGTTGACTTAATTGAACACTATGCTTGCACTGGAGAAAGAAATAATCGGTTTCCGAATGAGTATTTCAATCCCAACTGGTACCGCCAACAGTACCTTAAAGGCAATGGTTCCGCTAAATCCAGTTTATTGCATTATATTGAAACTGGTAGGTTTGACGGTAATCTGCCGTCTCCGAGATTCTGTCCTCGATCATATGTGCGAGAGAATAGCGGAGTGGCGCTTGAAGATGCGTTGTCGCACTGGCTGAAAGGGAGTCGGAATACACTGCCTCCGTATGATGAGGGTGTGGTGCTTGCGCACGAAATAGAGCAGACCGGGCTATTTGATGAGCAGTGGTATCTTCGGTACTACCCTGATGTAGAGCATTCCGGTGTTAGTCCACTGGTGCATTATTGTACGATTGGGATAGTCGAAAACCGCCGGCCCAATTGCTACTTCGATGCCGAATGGTACCTTCATGTAAATCCGCATGTTAAAAACGACAGTTGCCCGCTACTGCATTATGCTCGTCATGGTTGGAGGAACGGAAAGGTGCCATCAGTACGTTTTGATCCTGCCACTTACGTTAGCAATAATTACAATCTGAAGTCATTCGAGCCTCCTGTTGTCGAGCCGCTTAAACACCTGTTACTTAGTGCCCGGATGGACTCTAATGACACCATCACTCAGGTAATGGCGCTTGGTGATGTTGTCATTGGTCATAAACAAACTATCCAGGCTTTTGAGTTCAGGGATTATCTGGCAGAGCCCGGATTCAGGACAATCCGATATCTATGTGGAGATAGCGTGGAATCTGTTGCGATTCGACGAGAATTCAGTGAACAAATCTCTGTGTTGGCAAGAAAACCCGGAAATGAATGGCTTGTCTGGAGTGGATGTCTTGAATCTGTTGCGTCAATCTTTTTGCCTGATGTGACTTTAAATAACTCCGCTGACTCAATACTTAATTGCTTTATTAACTTTATTTCAACAATTACTGACGCGAAGAATTTAAATAACTGTCTGTTTAATGCCGATCTTTATCGATCTCTCACCGAATCTGACATGAGTGATGGGCAGTGCGTAATTGAGTGGGCAACTTCCACCTGCACGCAATCTCCCATTCCCAATCCGTACTTTGATCCTGGTATCTACGCAGCATCAACAGGCATTGTGGGCGTAAATCCAAATGATCTATATCGACACTGGTTATCTGTTGGGATGTACGAAAACAAGAGATTCAGTCGTCAGGTTGATCTGGGTTACATTGCAAATCGACTCGGTGGTAATAACGGCGAGAATATTTTTTTAGGCTACTTATTTAGCCAGGGAATTTCATTTAGTCCCAGACATGAATTGTTGGAAAGCAGATATCCGTTTCTTTCGGGTAGTGAAATTCTTCAGTCCTTTAATAAACTAACTAGTATTGAAGATTTACGCAAAAGGATTCATTCTGGTGCTTTGCGAGATCAAATAGTCGCTGCAGCACAATATGACTCAAAAATTCTAGAGCACGGAATGAATGGGGAAATCAGTATGCCACCATTCAATAGTTTGCTCGCACCGGTAGTGAAAAATATTAGAAACGAATTGCAGAGTAATTCATACGACACTGTGCTGCTGATTCCTCACTGTCGAATGAGCGGAGCGACGAAAATAGCTGGAAAGTTTGCAGACTGTATATCGTCTCTGAAAAATGAGGATAAGATCCTGATTGTTCTAACGGACAAGGACATCAATAAGCATCCTGAATGGTTTCCTGAATCTGCAGAGGTATTCAGTTTTGCATCGCTTACATCGAAATTAGACAGAGATAACAAAGAGTGTGCGCTTTTTGATCTACTAGTTGGGATTCAGCCCAAACGAGTGATAAATTTTAATAGTGAACTTGCTTGGTCGGTATTCGAAAGATATGGCGCAAGGCTGGCAACGCGAACCGCACTATGTGCCTACTTCTATTGTTATGATATTAATAAAAACGGTGTAAAGGTCGGTTATCCCAGTAGGTACTTTATTTCGACTTTCAGCTATATGTCTATGGTGTATTTTGACAGTGATTATCTCAGAAAAGAAATAACTGGGAAAAACCGTATCACTAGTCCTGATGATCTTTCCAGGGTAAAGACACTTTATACGCCTGTAGAAATACCGTCTGAGGTTAAGGCACCTGCGGAGGGTACCGTCTATACCGATAAAATTTACTGGGCTGGCCGGCTGGACAGGCAGAAGAACTTTGATCTTGTTATTCGAATTGCAAAACTCCTCCCGGACATTCGTTTTGAGTGCTGGGGTGAGTCTGTTATCGGAGACTATAATGTCGAAGCGTTGCCAGGCAATGTGGTGATCAATCGTCCCTACAGAAACATCGATGAGATACTACCAGGCGAGTGTGATCTATGGCTTTACACTTCCAGGTGGGATGGTATTCCCAACCTGCTCCTGGAGGTGGGGGTTCGACAAGTACCGCTTGTGAGCACTGCCGTTTGGGGGACTACAGATGTCCTGAATGCGAATAATAGCTGGTTGGTGGACGACATTGATAATGAAGAACTCTATGTGAATGCTATAAAGGAATGCATCAATTCTAAAGTGGTAACAAAAAGGAAGGCTGCTAATTTAAGAATGGAAATCTTACAGCGTCATAATGAGAAAAATTATCAAGCTTCCATAGTTAGCTCGTTACCATGAGACAAATATGTCAAATATTGACGTTTCAGTGATTGCAACCTTTCATGACGAAGATTTCCTTATCGGTGCGACTGTCTCGAGCTTACTTGATTGTGTTACTAAAGCTGAGCAATCGGGGTTGTCGGTTGAAGTAATATTTACATTGGATAAGCCAACAGCCACTACAAAAAGAATTGTTGAGCATCACGCAGATACAATGAAATGTGCGGTATACCAGTTTGATTATGGTGATCAAGGGTTGGTCCGTAACAGCAGTGTGAAAAAAACTACCGGTCGTTATGTTGCTTTTTTAGATGGCGATGATCTGTTTGGATTCGATTGGATTCGGTGCGGATGTAATGTTCTTGACATTAGCGATGGCGGTGTGGTTCACCCGGAATTAAACATTTTTTTTGAAGGACGAAACAGTATTTTTTTGCACAGGTCCTCAGACGATGAATTGTTTGATCTGGATTACTTCAGGGTTGGCAACTACTGGGATGCAATGTGTATGTCCGAGAGAAGTATATTGCTTGATTACCCTTATCGTAAGAGAAATATAGAACTCGGTTTCGCCTACGAGGACTGGGATTGGAATATGCGCACTCTAGCGGCTGGTATTACGCACCATGTCGCGAAAGACACTGTGCATTTTAAGAGAAGCAGAAAGAGATCTCAAAGCAAGGTCTCAAGAGATCGAGGGGTGGTTTATCACCTTAATGAGATGTCAAATTACGACAACTATCCGGAACAACAGTCCTTGCAGTTGGCGGATAAAGTGAGCTGAGACTGGATTTTCAGTTACAAGAAACAAATTAACTCAATTTTGTAAAGGTAAAACGGATGAAAATATTAATAACTGGTGGGCTAGGCTTTATTGGATCGAATTTAATCAGGAAGGCCAATGAAGCTAATTTTACTGATATCACTGTGTTAGATAATGAGTTAGTTGGTCGGGAAAAACACATAGATGGTCTGCAAGCGAAGCTGGTTAAGGCCTCGTTGTCTGACGATGAGATAGTTGATGACTTGGTTAGTTCTCATGATGTAATCGTGCATCTGGCAGCCGACACAACTGTTATGGGGTCCATCGAAAACCCTCAGTATAATTTCGAAACAAACGTGATTTCGACGTTTGGTTTGCTGGAAAAGATGCGAGCTCACGGGAAGAAAAGACTGTTGTTTGCCTCTACGGGTGGTGCTATAACCGGGGAAGCTGAGCCTCCGCTTGACGAGACTATGCCGGCTCGACCTTTATCTCCTTATGGTGCGTCAAAACTCGCTGGCGAAGGATACTTGAGTGCGTATGGTGGATCTTTTGGGTTGCAAACTTGTGCGTTTCGTTTCTCTAACGTCTTTGGTCCTGGTTCGTTTCATAAAGGATCTGTAGTTGCCGCGTATTTTAAATCCGTACTAAACGGAGATCCGTTACTGGTGTATGGTGATGGTGAACAAACCAGGGATTTTATCTACGTTGATGATATTTGCGATCTGTTAGTGCAGTCTTTTAGTACGGACTACTCCGGGGTATATCAATTAGGAAGTGGTGCGCCGACTTCGGTTAACGAGCTAATTGGTATGATCGAAAAAATCGTTGGCACAGATAATATGCCGAAAGTAGTAAATAAACCTAAGCGTGCTGGAGAGGTCGAAAAAACCTACTGCGATATCTCAAAAGCCCGTGCTGAAATTGGCTATAACCCGGTGGTTAGTCTGGAAGATGGTCTTCAGACTACCTGGTCGTGGTTTCTATCACACCGGGAGGTATTTGACAAAGCAGCATAATTGATGCGCTTTGTCTTTGGTGTGACCTGATATTCGGGTCGCACCAGGGGGCACTTTTAACTCCCTCGCGAAAGTGAGTTTCGGGGGGATTGCAAGGCTGAAGTCAGGTTCAGTTACTTCATCATTACCCGGAATATCTCGGAAAGCAGGGTCGTTTCAACGCCAGACTGTCGATCCATAAACTGCAGTAATGAAGCAATCGCAACCTTTTGGTTTGCCGGGTCTTCAATGTTATCTATCTCACTGCCTAACTCGGTGATCATTGCTTTCATTTTTTCTGATTTTGCGTTGTCAGTTGCGCCCTGGTCTGCACGTGACTGCTCTATCAGATCAATTACTTCAACAATTTTTGATAGCTGCTCTGAAGCAGTTGGCTGCGGTGGTTGTGTTGGTTTAGAGGCGCAGCCACCCATGGTTAATGCGGCGGCAATAACCGTTACGCCGTAGGCTTTTTTCAGCTCTGGAGTAGATAAATACATTTACTACCTCAATCGATATCGTAGACCGATTAAGTCTATGGGTATTTCAGCGGCTGGGTATAGTTCTGGTGTTAAACAATGTGAGCGGTTTGATTTTCGTTCAGACTGAGTTAATGTTTAGTCATTGCTTTTTTGCAGTTCGACGGTTTTTTCGCCAATAAAACGCAATGCAAAATATGGCCGGTATAACAAAGATATTGCTCTCGCCAGTTGCAACAAATGCCAGCGTCACAATTGCCGTCAGCAGTAGAATCGTACCGTAGAAAATTTTGTCCTGGCGGGTTAGCTGCAGGCTGAACTTCTGACGCTTTCCTCGGGTGTGTTTTCCCATTTTAATCTGCTCTGTTAAATTTCTGTTGGCGAACTCAGTCCTGGAAGCGATAGCTTGTTGAGATATTCAGGTTTGGTGGCTGCAGGTAGCTGAATATCGTTTTAGCGGCACTATTGTGTTTAAACACTGTGGGAAGACTTATGCCAACACCCAGATAAACATGTCTTTCGGGGCCGTTTTCAAGTGGGCGATCGAATGATCTAAACCCTCTGGTGTAATAGCCGGTTTGTAATTCCAGAAATCGCAATGGCGTTTTTGACAAGCGCGGTATCGCATCTGCACGCAAGGCAATCAAATGACGCATGCCGGAGTAGTCAGAGGCAGCATCCTCTGTCAGATCGAATCCTGCGGATGGCCAGTATTCCATGCGAATGTCTATCAGATCATCGAGATGCGGGTTTTTTGCCAGTACCCAGGACGCCAGTACCCCGCCGGCATCAGCAATCAGATCTTCAAGCGAAAAACCGTATTTTGACGAAGTGGCATCACCAATCTCCAGCAGTGTCATGGTTGCCAGTGCTGTCAGCGCCGCTTTTTTCTCAGGCTTGCTAACCCCTTGTCGTCGAAAGTCCCATAGCAGCAGATCTGCCAGCGCGTAAGACATATAAAAGTGTCCGGTTTTATCGGCACCACCTGCATGGGTATCTGCACCGAACCAGCCTTCGCGCTTGAACTTCGGACTATGCTGAAACCAGTCCCAGCGGGCGATTCCCCAGGCGGTCATCGCGACGGCTGTGGTACTGAAACCAAGCAACACAGTATCGCGATCTTTTTCGCGTGTTTGGGCGTGTAGTGAAGATGAAAATACGGCCAGCGTGAGCAAGAAGCCCAGAGTAAATTTCATGTACGAACCACAAATTAGTGCATCGAGAAGCTTCGCACACCATTTGTGCCGCACACGGGGAGGGAATTGTGAACAATAGATAACGGAAAAAAGTACCAGTGGCCCCGGATTGCAGGGTCCTCTTGCTGATTACCAGGAGGTGATCATCGAGGCAATAATCTAGCGCCTTCCGGAACGGGGTCATCGAAACTTTTGAGTGATGTCAGCTGCGCTTCCTGCACCAGGTGAGTAATCAATTCGGGGAACAACAATGGTTCGCTTGCCGCCTCCCAAAGAAAAAATCCATACGACCCGGGAATAGGGTTGATCTCGTTGAACCACAGTTCACCGGTCTCGGCATCTGAAAGAAAATCTATTCTGGGTGCCCCGCGGTTGCCGAGTATTTGAAAAGCGCTGCGAGCATATTGATATAACTTATCTTGAAATTCTGGAGGCAATTGCGGGTTGATGTCTCTGGTGAGTGACAGCATGCCCTGCGACGGCAGGAAGTCACCTTTGGCACCTCCGGAAGATCCATCCTCACTGGCCAGATACTTCTCGCGGAAGTCCAGTAAATCGGTAACGCTTTTCGGCGTTTCTATGGCCGACAGGTGAACCGTGCCACCGGCACCTTTGCGCAGCGCTACATTATATTCAACCAGGTTGTTTACTCGCGGCTCGACCAGTGCAATTGAATCCAGTGCCAGCACGTGCTCGATGGCCGCGGTTAGTTCAGATGCGTTGTTGGCCACACCAACGCCAATGCTTGAGCCCAGATGGCACGGCTTAACGATTGCCGGATAGCCGATTTCGTCTTCTATCTGATGGTGCGTCTCAGTCAGACCGGCAGTATCCCGACTGACCGATACGTGTGAGAGCACGTTAACCCCGACGGTTTTAACCAGCGCCTTGGTAGCGTCTTTCCGCATGGCAATGGCAGAGTTGATTGAAGAAAAGCCGGTGACCGGGATGCCGATGGTTTCGAAATACCCCTGTATTCTTCCGTCTTCCCCGAACGGGCCATGGAACACCGGGAGAACGCAATCGACTCTCAGAGGTTCTGCGTTTCCGATGCGGCATGCAGGTCCCGCGTCGCTCCAAAGAAACGTGATGGGGCGCAAGCCCGGTGGTCTGGGGCGAAATCTGGTGATATCACGAAGTTCGGGCCCGGTCAGGAAGCGATTCTCAAAGTCCACATACACCGGCAGTACTTCAAAATTACGACTATCGACAGCATCCATTAACTGTGATGCCGTGACTACGCTGACGTCGTGCTCCTGGCTGGGGCCTCCGAAGATTACTGCGATCCTGATTTTTCTTTGAGTCTGCACTGACGATTCCGGAAAGTTTCCCTGAGCTTCAAACTAGCAGCTGTAAAGCCCGTGGGTGTGATTAATACACAGGTGTAACGTGCAGCGCTGCATCATTGACTGATAGAGCGAGTCAAGCGTGTTCTACAAGTGTATTATTGTGCGTGTGTTGTGCGTGTCGACAGCGCGCATTATAGGACTGATCACAGGCAATATGAACCACGTTAGCATTGGTAACGAAAACGCAACTCCGGTAGTTTTTGCACATGGGTGGGCGCGCAGCTACCACGATTTTATACAGGTAGCAGAGTCGCTTGCACCCATAGCGCATTCTGTTCTTCTCGACTTACCCGGATTTGGTGAAACACCAAGGCCTGAAGAAACCTGGGGTTCCAGTGAGTATGCAGACCATTGTGCGCAGTTCCTGAAAGATCGCGGGCACGCAAAAGTGATTTGGGTCGGGCATTCATTCGGGGGCAGGGTGGGTCTGCAACTGGCGGTGCGGCATCCGGAATTATTGAGTGGGCTGGTACTGGTCGCAAGCGCTGGTATCCCGGTGCCCAATTCCAGCGCCCGGCGGTTAAAGCGTGTTTATCGTCAGTTCAGATTCAAGCAGGCAAAGCGCAAAGCCACCACTCCTGAGGAAACACAACAGCTCGAACGGCAATATGGAAGTGCAGACTACATTCAAAGTGCAGAGTTGGGTTTGCGAGATATCTTTGTCAAAGTGATTTCAGAAAATCAAAGTGATGATGCACAAAAAATAACCACACCTACCACACTCGTATACGGTAATCGTGACACAGAAACACCGGTAGCCATTGGTGAGAAACTCAACGCACTCATCACAGGATCACAGCTAGTCTGTTGCCCCGAGTTTGGACATATTGATATCTTAAACCGTGGCCGTCATCAGATCGCTCTGTCAATCAAAGATCTGATCGGAGTCTCTTAATAATGACCTCTATTGCGCCGTTGTTGTTTGGTCTCGCGCTTGCCATTCTGCTGGCGGTTCGTTGCAACACCCAGTTGGTGTATTTTCAACAGGAAGAGTACGACAGCAAGCGTTTTTTTAGCGCATGGAAAGATGTCCGGCTATTCGATGTCATCGCTTCTATCGCTATTGCTGTCTCATTGTTACTGATTGCAGCAGTTGGAAATCGTAGTCTGATCCTGATTGTGCTATCAGTTGTGCTGCTGGCCATTGCGTTTCGCGAGCACCGTTACCAATACAAAAAACCTCTGGTTAACACGGCAAGACTAAAACGAATCAGAGCTGTCGCACTTTGCATGTTGGTGTTGCTGGCTCTGGTTTCAAGCCTGTATCTGCCTGCCGCAATCGTTGCACTGCAGGCAGTACCGCTTGTTATTGTTATCGCCAACCTTGTGCTGCAACCGTCACAGAATCGAACCAATCAAAGCTTTGTCAACGAAGCGCGGCTTCGTCTTGGTGAAAGCAACGTGCAACGTATTGGTGTGACCGGTTCATTTGGTAAAACCACCGTCAAACATATGCTTGCCGAGATGCTCGAAGTCGGTGGTCCGGTATTTTACAGCAAGGGTAGCGTCAATACCGTGTTAGGCCTGACAAGACACATTCGGCAGAGGCTGCAACCTGCGCATCGCTACTTTGTCGCAGAGATGGGCGCATACCAAAGAGGCTCAATCCAGCGTCTTTGCGAATTCGTGCAACCACGGTTTGGAATCGTCACCGCTGTTGGTGAGGCACATGCAGAGCGCTTTGGTGGCATCGAAACCACGGCCAAGGCCAAGGCAGAGCTTGCACAATGGGTTTGTTCACAGCAGGGCACGCTTGTCACCAGTGAAGATGTCATGACCCATCTGCCGTTTCTGCAGTTGCGAGAGCAAAATAAAAAGTGTTTTATTGTTGTCGGTCACAAGCAGGACTGTGATGTTCGCATCGAAAGCAGTCATCTAAAAGACGGCAAATGGCATATCCGTCTGCGTTTCGGGCCTGCAGAAACATTCGACTACACCATTCCGTTGCTGGGCAATCACAATGTCATGAATTCTGCGTTAGCGGTCGCGCTTGTTCACGCACTTGATACATCATTACTGAAGCATCTGGCGCCGAAAATGGCAGAGCTGCAACAGGTAACGCACCGTCTTGAGCTACGCGAAGCACCCGGTGAGGCGGCCATTCTTGATGATGCCTACAACTCCAACGAGAAAGGCTTTTCCAATGCGATAGAAGTGTTGAAGCAACTCGCAGTAGAGCGCGGCGGTCGAGCAATAGTGGTGACACCGGGTATCGCCGAACTTGGCAATGAACATGATACGGTTCACGCACGCCTTGGCGCACACTGCGCAAAGCTCTGTGATGTGGTGGTGGTGGTAAACCCCGAGAGAATTCCGACGTTTGGATCGGCGATAAGCAACACAGATGCAACGTTGATTCAGGTGCCTTCGCTGCAGGAGGCGCGAAAACAACTGGCAGAACTTGCCCTAACTGCCGCAGATGTCGTTCTGTATGAGAATGATCTGCCGGATATTCTCGAAGAGAAACGCCTGCTGTAGCGGCCGGCGACTGGCTCAGCCCGACATAACCTGCCGCTGGTGCACAAACCGGACAGTGAAGGCTTGCTACTGTCTGCAAATCGCCTGACAATACGAAATGAGCAAAGAGTTGCGAAGCTCAACTCTCAATTGCTCTGACGCCCTGAAAGGAGTTGGCGCCCGATAAAATTCAACATGATGTTGGAGACTTTCTTTTGGACAAAGATGTTCGTAAATGGCTCGCGGATCTGGGGTTTGAACATCTCGTCGGGACCTTCGAAGAAAATGCCATTGACTGGGCATTGTTACCGGATATCAACAACGACGATTTAAAAGACCTTGGCGTAACACGTCTGGCAGATCGCAAAATGTTGCTTGTCGCTATTTCGCAGCTCAATGATTCAGCGTCGGAAGTCGTCCCGGAGTTGCAGCCATTAGCATCAAATTTTGCATCGGAGCGCATGCCGGTCGAAGCGGAGTTCCGGCTGCTGACCGTGATGTTCTGCGATATGGTCGGCTCCACGGCGTTATCAACCAGTCTCGATCCCGAGCAACTACGCAGCATTATCGCCGGCTTTCAGCGGGCCTGCACCGAAGCGGTAGAGCCGCTTGGCGGTTTTGTCGCTCGCTATATGGGAGATGGTGTTCTGGTCTATTTCGGTTACCCGCGAGCCAATGAAAATGATGCTGAAAGAGCTGTGTCTGCCGGCCTTGCTGTCACCGAGGCATGCCGTCTCTCGACAGATATCGAGGTTCGAGTTGGTATCGCAAGCGGTCGTGTCATTGTTGGCGATTTATTAGGGCAGGGGCCGGCGCAGGAGCGAACGGTAGTCGGTGAAACCCCTAACCTTGCCGCGCGATTGCAGGCGCTGGCAAGTCCTGGAAGTGTGGTTGTATCCGACACCACGCGACGCCTGGCAGGTGGTGGTTTTGAGTTTGCCGATTTCGGTGCACACGAACTTAAAGGCTTTAACAGTTCGATCAATGCATGGCGTGTGGTAGCAACAAGGGCGATTGCCAGTCGCTTCGAATCCAATCGCAATTCTGCACTCAATCCGCTATTTGGACGCAACACAGAACTCATGCTGCTGCTTGATCGTTGGGAGCTTGCCTGTGGTGGTGAGGGTCAGGCAGTTTTTGTTTCCGGTGAGGCGGGTATCGGCAAATCTCGACTGGTCGAAGGGCTTCGCCACGAAGTGACTAACTTTCCGCATGTTGCCCTGCGCTATCAGTGCTCACCGCACTTTTCGACCAGTGCGTTTTACCCGGTGATATCTCAATTGCAGCGGGCCGCTCGCTTCGAGACCGGTGACACCACAGACCAAAAACTCGACAAGCTCGAAGCGCTGTTGCAGCAGTCAGCCGGTGGAAGCACCATTGATGCGCAAATTTTTGCTCACCTGTTATCGCTGCCATTCGAGCATCGCTACGGACCGCTTGATCTGACACCGCAGGAGATCAAGTCGCGCACGCTTGAAGTGTTGTTGAATCAGGTGTTTCTGTTAGCCGAAAAAGAACCCGTGTTGTTTCTGGTGGAAGATACACACTGGATCGACCCTGCGAGTGAAGAGTTTCTGGAGCTGTTTATTGGCAGACTCGAGCAATCGCGTGTGTTGCTGGTGGTGACGCATCGGTCTGACTGGCAGCCGAATCTGCTTGGGCACAACAATATATCTTCACTGCAGCTTAACCGGCTGGGTAAAGCATCATGCGCGTCTATAGTCAGGGCGGTTGCCGGAGATTTTATCTCAGAGGATGTCGTCGAGCGCATTGTCAGTCGAACAGACGGGATTCCGCTCTTTATAGAAGAGCTGACCAAGTCTCTGGTAGAAGGCGGACTCGATATTGCCGAGGCCGATATTCCCGCCACGCTACAAGCGTCATTGCTGGCACGTATAGACAGGCTTGGTCAGCAGGCCAAGGAGATCATTCAAATTGCAGCGGTAATCGGCCGTGAGGTTCCCGCAGACCTGTTGGAAGCCGTTGCCAGAGATAAGCTCAACACTCTGACAATCGGCTTAAACCAGTTGGTGCAGACAGAATTTCTGTTTCAATCCGGCACCACGAATCATATTGTTTATACCTTTAAACATGGATTGGTGCAGGACTCAATCTACGAGAACATGCTGAGCGATGTCAGGCAGCAACAACATCAAAACGTTGCCAACGCGCTTGTTAACGAGTTTCCGCAAACCGTAGAAATTGCCCCCGAACTGGTGGCGCATCATTACACCGAAGCAGCCAGCGATGAGTCGGCCATTGCCTACTGGCATCGTGCGGGCAAACGATCTGCCGGCCGCTCGGCCGATGCGGAATCAGTAGCGCAGTTGCGAAGAGCTATTCATATACTTGAGCAATTACCATCCACCTCTGAAAGAGTGCAGCAGAACCTGAGTCTGCACATGGACCTTACCGGCCCGTTAATCGCGATAGGTGGCTATGGTTCAGAAGAAATGGATCAGAATACCCAGCGGTCACTGGCACTGGCTGAGCAGGCCGATGAAACTGACAGAATTTTCCCGGTGTTGTACGGCAAATTTGTATTTCAATTGCATACCGGTCTGGTTGAGGAAGCTACCCGGCAGGCCGAGGAGTTTTTAACGCTTGCACAGAGTGTGGGTCAGCATGAAACTACTGTGCAAGGGCAGAGGATTGTTGGTTTTGCGAATCTGATTGGCGGACAACCGCACATTGCCAACGAGCATTTGGCTAAAGCTGCCAAATACGTAGCGCCGGAAACCGGTGGATCTATGCCTTCGGTCTACGGCCAGGACATTGAAGCCACCGCCAAGGTGATAGCTGCATGGACACGGCTGCATTGCGGCTACCCGGAACAGGCTATTGATTTGTTCGATCAGGCACTGGCACGCGCTGAATATATCAATCACGCCAATACACTGGGCGTCGTATTATTCCACGGCGGCAATATGTTTGTGTCTTTACGTTTGCTCGACAGAGTAAAGCAAACACTTGCCGGTTTGCGTGCGCTTAATGAAAAACACGATCTGTCATTGTGGCGAGTGGCAGAGTCCATTGTCCATCCGGGTTTAATGTCACTGGTGGGGCAGTACCAGCAGGTTATCGATTCAATAGATCCTGTGCTTAAAGTGTATAACGACGAAATGCACATGCGAATGCATACACCGTATATGCTCGCTCAATCTGCCAATGCGCTGTTGTCACTGGGCAAAGCCGAACTCGCACTCGCCACCGCAAAAAATGCGCTTACAGACTCTGCGCAGACCGGTGTCCGGATCGAGGATCCTGAATTGCTGAGAATCGTTGCGATGGCAAACGCGCAGCTAAAGGGCAATGGTGCCGAGACTACCCTGGCTTTTGAACACGCACTTGAAACTGCGCAAACAATGAACATGAAATGGTATGCGCTGCGAATCGCAACCGATTTTGCAAAATACCTGGTTGCCAACGGAAATGCCTTTGAAGCGCGGGATATCCTGATGCCACTGGCAGAGCAGTTCACCGAAGGCCACTCGATGCCGGATATGATTAGCGCGACCGAGGTGATTGCCGGTTTGATATCAGAAACCGAAAAGCACAGGGCGTAGCACATCGGAAGGTTCCTCCATAGCAGTTTACGATCATGCAGTGTCGGCCTTGATGGACGGAGACTTGCAACTTTATTTTGAGGTGCAGGTGATAATTTCCCCAATTCGCCAGTTTATTGACTAGACTCATGGTGAAAACCAGAGGATTGATCTTTTCTGTCCGCTTCCTGCGCATCACAAAATAATCAAAACAACATGATCGCAAGTATTGCTAATCCAACCAGCGCGGTAGTCCGGTTGACAGGTATCTGCTGCCTGTTCGGCCTGCTGATGTGTGCATCTTCTGCACAAAACGGGACGGATACCTCGATCAAAAAACTCAGTATTCTGATCAGCGGCGTTGATAAAGCGTTAAAGACGAACATTGAAGGCTTTCTTGCAATTCGAGCTCTTGAAGATAAAGACATTACCTCTATACCGCGACTTCGATTTTTGCACAGTCGAGCCGAGGAGCAGATTGAAGCTGCCCTTCGTCCGTTTGGCTACTATCGACCGACCATAGAGTCTGAGCTGACCGATGTCGGTTCCAAATGGACGGCCATCTATCGGGTCAACCCGAACGACCGGGTACGAATTGCCGGTGAGCCGTTGATCTCGTTGAAAGATGTAGTTGTTGACTGTCAGGATTTTCGCTACCGCGCGCGTGATCGCAAAAGCCTGTTGCCGGAAATCGAAGTGGCTGATGATGACTTTAACAAGTACAAGACACTGGTTATCGATTTCTGTGAGGCTCGGGAAACGGCCAACTTAAAACAGGGCCAGCCCCTTAACCAACAGGCTTACGACAAACTTAAACAAGCCATGCAAACTTCTGCGGCGCGCTACGGCTTTTTTGATGCGGAGTTTACTCAACAGCAAATCCGTATCGATGTAAAAAACTACACTGCCGAAATTGCTCTGGAGCTCGATCCGGGACCGCGATACCGCATTGGGGAAGCCGTCATTACACAGGATATTGACTGGATCTCTGACGATCTGCTTGGTCGTTACGTAGAGCTTGAAGATCAGGATTATTTCGATGCCGGAGAGCTTCAGGCTTTGCAGAGTGATCTCACCAATTCAAATTACTATAAGCGAGTGGATGTCAGAGCGTCAGCGCTGGAAGCCGAAGACCGGGTGATACCGGTTAAAGTTGATCTTACACATATAAAGCCGCGTGAATATGTTGTCGGTATCGGTTACGGCACAGATACCCGCACGCGAGTAAAAGTAGGGGTGGACGGCCGACGAGTGAACCGTCGCGGACATCACTACAAAGCTGAGGGTCAGTTATCAGAGATTGGTTATAGTGTCTCAGCAGGCTACACCATTCCTACCGGTGACCCGCGCACTGACAGCTACGGTATTCGGATAGGCATTGAAAGAGAGCACGAAGAAAGAGATTTTAAGGGCTTTAGTTTCGGTGGCAGTTATCGGTTTAGAGACGGGTTCTGGTTAAAAACCTACGCTGTCGATTTTAATCTGGAAGAGTTTGTGGCTAACGGCGAAAGCTCATTGTCGCGTCTGTTGATCCCCAGTCTGGAGTGGACTCGAACTTATCCGGCAGAACTTGAAAAGAGAATAAACACCATCAACGGTACCTGGTTGCAATTGGGGTTGCGCGGGGCGTCAGAATCTCTGTGGTCTGACACCAGCTTTATACAGCCACAAATATCAACTAAAGTCATCAAAACGTTTGCGAATAACCATCGCTTTCTCGCCAGAGCCAGTGCTGCGACTACCTGGGTAGACAACTACGATAAGTTACCATCGTCACTGCGTTATTACGCCGGTGGTGATGCATCAGTACGTGGTTTTGAGTTTCAGACCATCGCTCCGGTCGATGAAAGCAACGAACCGCAGGGCGGACGTCACCTGCTTGAGTTTAGTGCTGAGTACGAGGTGCCTCTGAATGAAAGTTTCAGCTGGGCTGCCTTTAGTGATTTTGGTGATGCCTTTGATGATCGACCGGAGTACCGCTTTGGACTGGGAGTAGGGTTGCGATGGCAATCGCCCATCGGACCGGTGCGTGTCGATGTTGCGCGTAAAATGAACGATCCCGGTGAAGGTAACGTGCGTTTGCACTTATCCATCGGGCCGGACTTGTAGGAGCGCATGATGGCCGTATTAAAACGCGTTGGGCTGTTGCTGCTATTGGTTTTGTTGTTGCTGCTTGCAGTGCTGGCCTATGTAACCATGACACATGGTGGTCTGCAGCGATTGTTTTCACTGGGGCAGAGCTATGCCACAGGAGAATTGGTGGTTGGAAAGTCCTCCGGGGCGTTAATAGGGCCCGCCAGGTTTGAAGACGTTTCCTATATTAACGAGGGTGGCGCATCAGTCAAAATCAACGAAGCCCGCTTCGACTGGAAACCAAAAAAACTACTCAGCCGCTCGGTTCAGGTTGATGATCTATCTTTGCAGGGCGTGGATATTTATCTGCCGCCGCCGTCTGAGAAGCAAGGCGAATCCCAGCCTTTCCAGCTGCGCGATCTTGCGTTACCGGTTAGTGCGGATATAAAAAACATGCACATTAGTGCGTTAAATATTTATCCATTTGGTGCAACTGAACCATTTGTCATTGATGATATTAAGCTTACCGCACAAGGTCAGCAGAGTTCTTTGAAGTTAGTGGACTTGCAGGTTGCTTCACCACAGCTGCAGATATCAATGAACGGGTCGCTGGATACCTCCGGTGACTGGCCGGTTAACCTTGAGCCGCAATGGCAGTTTACCCATAAACAATTAGGACAGTTTAGTGGTACTGGCAGTGTCACCGGTACGACCAAATCTCTGGTAGTCAATCATCAGGTAACCGGGCCGGGTGCTGCTGAGCCATTGTCCGTTATCGTTGATGCAGAAGTGAATGATGTCACCGCCGAGTTATCGTGGCTGGCAAACATCGCTATTAATTCGGATGATCTCGGCGTGTTTGCCCCGGCCGCCAGTGGTATACCTTTAACGGTTAACGCGAACAGCACCGGTTCATTGCAGGATTACTCCGTCAGTGGTGCTCTGCAGACGCGTCATCCGGTGACTGGTGAAGTAGATAGTAACTACGATTTGCAGGGGGACCTCGAAGCGCTGAATATTAAACAGCTTCAATTAATGTTCGAGGATTCACCAACCAATCTGTCCGCACAAGGCAGTCTTGCGCTGTCTGATTTGAACAGCGACATCACCGTTAGCTGGCAGGATCTGCGTTGGCCGTTGCCACAGGAACAGGCGCTGGTGACACAAAGCCCCAAGGGACAACTGAAAGTTACCGGTGTGCCCGACAACCTGCAAGTTGTTTCAACGATAGATATCTCGCAACCTGAAGTGGGTGATCTGGTGGTAGATGCCAGTATTACACGTACGCCGGATATTATTGCCATTAACTCATTGCAAATTAATACCGGTAATGAAGAAGCCGCTATTATAGTTAATGGTCAAGTGAATGTAGCGCAATCCAGTGTTGCACTGGAAGGTGATCTTACGCAATTTAGTTGGCCTTTAGTGGTGCCCCAGGGCGACGCCCTGATCAACATACCGCAAGGCAGCTTTACCGTTGACGGTCCTTTTGACGGTTACCGTGTCGGAGCAGAAATTGAAGTTGAGGGGGCACAGGTTCCTGAAGGTAATTGGAATCTGTCAGCGCTCGGTGATCAGCAACAGCTAAGTGAGATTACATTAAAAGGAGAAACCCTGGCAGGTGTAATTACCGGCGCCGGTCTCGCGAGTTGGGCGCCCCAACCGGATTGGCAAATTGACTTAACGGGCAACGGGCTGAACCCTGCCGAGAAGTGGCCGGGCCTGCAAGGAGATGTAGGGTTTGCTTTAAATAGCAGCGGGCAACTGGGAAATGATGGATTATCTGTTGAAACCACTTTAAAAGAAGTCACCGGGTCTTATCGTAATCAACCGTTGTCAGGCTCCGGTGTCATCGTTATAGACAAGGGCACTACCAATATTAAGCAACTGGTGCTTGGCGCTGGTGCAGTGTCAGTCAATGCTAATGGAACAGTGGGTGAATCTCTCGACTTGAACTGGGATCTCAACGCTCAATCTATCGGTAGTCTGGTACCCGGGGTACAGGGTGATATTAAAGTAGCCGGTGTTGTTTCGGGTACACGTGCGACGCCAATGTCAGAATTTACACTGGCCATTGATAGTTTGAAGTCCGACGCTGTAAGTATAGTGAGTGGCGAAGGCACAGGAGTCATTGATCTTAGCGGTGGTGAGAAGTCGACCTTCAAACTGGATCTGAAAGATGTTGAGGCCGCCGGCCAGGTAGTGAGTAAGGTCAGTGTCAGTGGGCAGGGAACTCCTGCCGAGCACAGCGCAGTGATAACCGCTGACAGTGAGCTGGTTGATTTTGCCCTGAACGCAACTGGAAGAGTAAAGGACAATGCCTGGCAGGGTACCCTTGAACAACTCGATCTGACCGACACAGAGTTTGGCGACTGGGTGCTGCAACAACCCGTACCGGTAACGGCAAGCGCTAACGGAGTTAATGCCAGCGCCGTTTGTTTGGAGAGCAAGCCGAGCAAAGTATGTATTGATGCTTCGTGGGATGAAAAAAACGGTGTTGAATCAATCGTTGATATTACGTCACTGGATACGCTTCGTTTTAAAGATTACCTGCCACCAGACATCACCCTCGACGCGTTAGTGAGCGGGCAGGTAGATCTGTCTGTCAGGCCAGGTGGTGCACCGGTCGTTAAAGGCGCACTTGCGCTTCCCGGTGGACAGCTCGATTACCTGGACGCAGGAGAGCCGCGCACGACAACACTTGGAGAAAACACGGTCGAGTTTGATTATTCAGATGACAGTCTGAAGTCACGCGTCGATCTCAACCTCGGTGAAATCGGCACGTTATCATCCGTCGCAAATATAGGTGAATTGTCCGGTGCCAGGAACCTGAGCGGTTCGGTTAAAACAGATCTGAAAGACCTTGCGCTATTCAGTGCCTTTGCACCGGGGCTCGACTCATTCAAGGGTTCACTCAATACATCCATGCAGCTTGCAGGGACAGTGGATGCTCCCAAAGTGATTGGTGATTCTGATCTCGATGCCTTAGTGCTGGAAGTACCATCGGTTGCAATGAAACTGATCGACGGTAAAGTGGTGGCGCGCAGCGATGGCAAGGGCGGTTTAATCCTCAGTGGCAGCGCCGTATCCGGTGATGGCAAGATCGATCTGAATGGCAAATTTGATCCAGCCACCCAGGACGCTGATGTCACGATTAAAGGCGAGAACTTTCAGGTTGCCAATGCTAAAAATCAACGCCTGCTGGTCAGTCCAGACTTGCGGGTAATAAAAAAGGGTGACGACATAACGATTACTGGCAAGTTGCATGTGCCGACCGCTTTTTATCAGGCGGGTGCGGAAGCCGCATTGGTCAGAGAATCCCCCGATGTGGTACTGGTAAACAACGACAACGACACTGATGCACAATCAGATGCCAGTCGCATGACAATCAATGTTGAAGTAACGCTCGGTGATGACATCCGCGTCAAGGCCGGCCAGTTCGACGGTGCGTTAGCCGGTGCGGTAACCATTGAACAACAGCCGGGTGGTGTGCCAACAGGCGTCGGTGCTATCGAGGTGGTCAGTGGTGACTTTTTGGTTTACGGTCAAAAACTCACTATGGAGAGTGGTCGTATCCTGTTTGGCGGTGGTCCGGTAACCAACCCGGCGCTGGAGCTCGATGTTGCGCGTGAGGTACCAGCGTACGAAGTTAAAGCCGGTGCAAGAATCCGCGGGACAGCACAAGCGCCGTTATTACAACTGCAATCCGACCCGGCACAAACCGATGCTAATACCCTCTCTTATATTCTTCTTGGCAGACCGGTAGGTACAGCCGGCGTTAGCTACACGCTGGGTAAGTACATCACGCCGGATTTATATGTCAGCTATGGTATCGATCTGATCAGTAAATCAAAAACCTATAATCTGCGATACAAATTCACCGAGTTGTTATCTCTGATTGCAGCGAAGAGCGATGTGTCCAGCGCAGACCTCATTTATACCTTCGAACGATAGTCTCGTTACCGAAGAATACTGACAACTGGTGTTAACACAGTTCGATGAGAGATCTGTGATTCGCGTTGCCAGTAAATTGAACACAGGTTTTTCAACTCCTCGAAATCGGTGGCAAGTCATTGTCACCTCTATGGAATAACCCGGTGCCGGCAGGTGTTTCACTACCATGGAACATCAAACCCTCCCTTTGAATGCGATGATAGAGCGCGAGCTGGACGCGATTTGGCGATTCGCGTTGCGTCTGACAGAAAATGCTGAAAATGCCCGGATGCTGGTTAGTAAGACCTGTACCAGGGCTAATGAACAGCAGTGTCAGTATGCGTCCAGTCAACGGTTTCGACTTGCGCTGTTTGGTTTGCAGTACCGGATCTGGTGTGACGAACTGAGATCCCGCCCGCTTCAAATGCTGACAGAAATCGAACCGGACATCACATATCCGTCAGATTCGAGCTCCGGCAGGGATTTGTGCAACGTGATCAATCAGTTGCCAGAGGCTCAGCGGCTAGTGGTGCTGCTGGTATGTGTTGAAGAATTCTCATACAGCGAGGCAGCAGATATTTTGAATGTCTCCATCAGCACCTTAATGAGCCGATTGGTGCGAGCCCGGGTATCCATTGGTCTGTATTGGCAGGAAACCCGGGAGTCGGTTGAACGGACTCAGGCAAATGTTGGTTGGGCAAAATGAATTTCACCGACACTGATCTGGTTCTGTACGCGGATGGATTACTCAGTCCGGATCGTAAACAGCAACTGCTGGGTATTGCCGAAACAAACTCATCAGTGGCGAATACACTGAAGGCTCTGGAAGCATCACGCCTGCCTTTCAAGTCGGCTTTTGATCATCAGACGTTACCACCGGTACCAGACAGCCTGCGCAGCAATGTGCATGACTGGTCTAATGTGGTGCGAGAGGCCTACCGGCCTGGAGAAAATATGTATTCCAGTCCACAGCGTCGGAGCCGCCACTCGCTGTTCCAAGACCTTTTAAAAGCGCTGTGTCTGGTTGCCTGTATTGGTGTTGGTTACACAGTAGGGGTCACGTCACATCAACCGCTAATGTCAGGCAGCCCTGTCAAAGCGCAGCAACGTAGTGGTCAGCTTACCTGGGTAGAGCGTGTGGCGAACTACCAATCGCTGTATGTTGCAAATACAACTTTAGATATCGAAGTTGACTGGCCTGCGGCAATGCATGCTATTGATGAGCTGGCAGTATCAACCGGTATGGCTATTCATATTCCGGATCTTACCCAGGCCGGTTATGAATTTGCCCGAATACAAGAGCTGGGTTTCGAGGGGCAGCCACTGGTTCAGTTAATATATACCAGGGAAGGTCATATTCCTCTGGCGTTGTGTTTTATGCCAGCTGGCGGAGAATCAGAAGCGGTACTCAGGGTTGCGCCTTATGCACATCTCACCGCGGCAGACTGGATTGTCAACGACCAGCGCTTTGTGTTGGTCGGTGATGAGTCAGAAGGTGTACTGCGAAGTATCTACAGTAGTATTCGAGCGGAATTTCCTGAAACATGAGTCGGCGATTAAAGGTAAGCTATAAACGGTTGGCATGGCTGTTCCGTGCCAACGTTGTATTGGTAAACCTGAGAAGTTGTCGTAGCTGGCAGCATGTTATTTCTAGTCTTTCCGAACTGCCCTGTGTGTTTGTTGTCATAGGCTCTGTGCGTTTTCAACGCCTTCTTAAATTGATGTTTATCGTCGAGCAAGATGTTAACGGGCGTTGAAGAACTTCTGGTTTATGAAGACTGTACCTCATGATGTAGCAGCATCACTGGAGTTTGAGTTAGAAGCCTTGTGGCGATTTGGACTGCGCTTGACTGGCAACTCCGACGATGCTGCAGATCTGGTGCAGAGAACCTGTGTCCGTGCATTGGAGCAGCGGCACAACTATAGCGCCCAGGGTAAGTTTCGCAGCTGGCTTTTCCAGATACAGCACCGCATCTGGCTCAATGAGCTACGATCCAGAAAAATACGTGCGCACGACTCCCTCGATACTGCTTCTTCTACTATTGAGACTGCCACCGGGCAAATTTACCCGCTAACCAGCGAGACTTCTTCTGATTCAGCGCAAACACAGGTTTACCTGCAGCAAGTGTGTGAGGCAGTTGAAAAACTCCCGGAAGCACAGAGACTGGTTATATTGCTGGTGCTGGTTGAAGAGTGTACCTATCAGGAGGCTGCTGATATATTGGAAATTCCTATTGGCACGGTTATGAGCAGATTAGCGCGTGCACGAGTAGCCATTGGCCATATGCAAATTGAGAATACCCGGTCTGAAAATCCGGTTGCATCGACTGAGTCAAGGAGCAAGGTATGAAGCTAACAGACGATGATCTGGTGTTGTATGCAGACAGAATGCTGAGCGAAGATCGCGAGAAAGAGCTGCAAGAGGCAGCCCGGCATGATGCGGAGCTTGCTGACACTCTGGCGGCTCTGGATGCATCGCGGCTGTCGTTTAAAACTGCCTTCGCGCAACAGGATTTGCCTCCGGTACCTGCCGGCCTGCGTGCAGATATAAAAAACCTGGTGC
Organism: uncultured Granulosicoccaceae bacterium; assembly: GCA_937931165.1. Lineage (GTDB taxonomy): Bacteria > Pseudomonadota > Gammaproteobacteria > Granulosicoccales > Granulosicoccaceae. Next base: position 19,569 of record CALHCI010000152.1, on the reverse strand, counting down.
AAAAAACTCAAAGCACTCACACTGATCAGGCAGCGTCGGATAATCCGGCAGAGCCCGGTAAAACACCACTGCAGAGTGAAACACCACTGCAGAGTGAAGCATCAGGGCAGAGGTCGCAGGTCATGCAAAGTGACAATGTCACTGCAATTCAATCTGAACGAAACCCTGTCGGTATATTTCCCTCGCTACAAGGGTGGCCACGGCATGCTGCGCAGGCTGCGTGTTTAATGCTGTGTGTCGGTGGTGGATTTCTGATTGGTGCTAACACAGGCAAACCCGCGTCATCGATCGCCAAAGTAGCTGGTGTGACTCAGGCAGAGCAATCAACAGAGCGTAACCTGCAACTTGCCTGGGTAGAGCGCGTTGCCGACTACCAGACACTCTACGTGTCGAATACTGTCGAACACATCGAAACAGATCTTCCCTCTGCACTGAGTAAGCTGGATAAAATGGTGGCCGCTTCCGGTATGCAGGCTGCAGTGCCTGATCTGTCTCAATCCGGCTATCGTTTCGCACGAGTACAGGAGCTTGGCTATGAGGGGCAAACCCTGATTCAGCTGGTCTACTCAAAGCCGGGGCACACGCCATTGGCGCTGTGTTTTATGCCGGCAAACGGTGAAGGTAATCTTGCACTGCAAATAGGCAAGCGACATGGCCTGGGAACAGCAAGCTGGATAAATGACAATCAGCGATTTGTGATCGTTGCCAATGAGTCTCCGGAGTCATTGACAGAACTCTACGACACTGCAAAAAATCTTTTTGTTCGTGGTTGAATTTCCGCTGTAGTTACTGTTGCAGGCACTGCCCTGCAACAATCCCCTTCCTTGTCGTAGTTCATCATACATCACGTCAGTTGTAATCACCGGGAGCTCGTCTATTGGTAGTCTCCAGCTGATGCCTCCTCAGTGGGTGCGCCGACCGAATAGTCATCCTTGCCAGCGTCATCCTGCTAATTCACTATTCCAGTAAGACTTTCCTGTCTGCGTCGTATGACCTCATTTAAGGAGGTCGATCAGTCTGCTTTTTGTTTTATTGTCTTTTTAGAAAAGACTTGAGTGTGGTTGTCAGTAGAGGTGGTCGGTTTTGAGGGGAGTGACTGCGTAAGTCAGGAAAAATTCAATGCATCGCTATATGCATGTGATAGAAGTTTACTGAATTTTTTATGCGAAGCATTAAAAGGAAGTGTCGTTGTGTGATTTTCAGTTGGTCGTGCAATTCTGCCTATCAGAGTAGGTTACTTTCAATGAAAATACGCATTCGATAATTGTTATAAAAACGTGATATTTGAATCCATAATTCGAGGAATAAGGCAGTCTTTTGATGTGTTTTTTATTACGTGACGCTCGAGTTGATTGTCTCTGTATTTGGTACGGCGCTTTGTAAGGTGCCTGAATAAGTAGCCATTTAATAAATGAGTAGGTCGTTGATGCTATAGAAAAGTGTTGGCGATGTATTCAATTTTTATGAGTCACTTTTACCTGTTTATAGAGCAGAACTCGAGGCTTACGTTATTAAAAATATTCTACTTAAACTGAAAATCAGGAGACTATAAGTCATGTTAAAAAGAAATCAAGCTGTCTGTCTTAGCGCTAAATATGCGGTGGCGTTTTCTGCACTGCTTGCGCTTGCCGCTTGCGATAGTGATGATAACCCCGTGATTACCGATACTGGCAGTGGCACCGATACTGGCAATGGTACCGATAATGTCGAGCAACCAGATAATGGTGGTGTGCAAACAGTATCCGTAGTGCTTGATGCCGCACAGGAAATTCCGGCGCCTTCAGGGGTGCCGGCCGGTGCCAGTGGTTCGGCTGACGTGTCCATCGATGCAAATGGTGTAGTGACGGCCACACTGGGCGTCAGTAATCTCACAGGGCCTGCTGTTATGGCGCATATTCATCGTGGTTTCGCTGGCGACACAGGTCCTGTAGTTATTGGCCTCACTTCCGATGACGGTGGTTCAACCTGGACTGTTCCTGCCGATGCCCGGGCGCTTACCGCTGAAGAGATTGGTGCGTTTAATCGCGGTGAACTCTACTTCAATGTACACACAGCAGCTAACGGGGCGGGTGAAATACGCGGGCAAATAGATGCAGGTAATGCCACAGCGTTTACCATTCGACTGGAAAATATTTCAACGACCAACACGCTGAATGTTGCATCAGATGGCACCACACAGGCTGTGCCATTATCTCCAGGTGCCTACATTGTTCATCGTAACAATGCGGACAGCCCGTTGTTGTTACCAAGAGATGCAGCCAACGCAGGTCTCGAAGCGGTGGCTGAAGATGGCAACACAGCACCGTATCCATCAGCTGTTTCCGGCGCTGCAATCTTCAACACGCCTGTCGGTGCTGACGCGCCGGGCCCGATCGGCCCGGGCGGTGCTTATGAATTTACGCTTCAGGCAATTGAAGGGGATAAGTTTGCGTTTGTTACTATGTTCATACCATCGAATGACTGGTTTTACACCACAACCGATGCTGACAATAGTATTGATCTTTTTGTAGACGGTCAGCCAATATCCGGCGAGGTGTTAGAAAGTGATATTGCCATCTGGGATGCTGGTACTGAAGCAGATGAAGAACCAGGCACCGGACCTAATCAGGTGCAGCGTCAGGCAGGTGCGGACACTGGTACTGCAGACCCTGATACCAGGGTGAGTAGTATTGCCGGTCGTGGCCAGTCAGTCAGTCTGAATGGTCGAGTATTGCGAGTGACAATAACGCCGCAGCCGTAAGACAGTTAACTAACTGGGTGCAAAGAGTGCCTCGCATCGGGGCACTCTTTACTGAGAGAAAGTGAGGGTTGGGTTTGTTCTGTGGTAGTTATTGATCGGGTCCAACGCACAGCGAAAAATATTATTTGCTGTTGCCAGCCGTATCGACCGCCTGCACCGAAATTGTATAGTCGCCATTGGGCAGTGTAGCGCCAACTGACCACTGGGTTGATGACGCACCTGCTTGTGACAGTTCCGTTCTAATGCTGCTAAAGCAATCACCAAAGTCCTCATCAATAAAGTTATAAAACTTGCCTGAGTTATTGTCCAGAATGGCCGCTCTCACCATCGCCACGCCGCCACCGCTATCTGAAGCGGTTCCGGAGTAGATTGCGTAGGGTGGTTGGTTAGTGCCATCTATCGGTGGACTGGTAATAGCGACATCCGGTTTTATCACATCATACGCCGCTGTATTTTGCATTTGCAGATACGCTTCACCGTAACGCTTGCCCAGCTCACGCAAGCCGGGTGCATCGAAGTGCGTTCCATCGCGAGTGCTAAGGTCACTGCCAGCGACACAGGCTGTCCAGTCGCTCTGGTCGGTATTAAGTTCATTCAGTCTGGCGTTAACGGGTGCCTGACTGGTTTCGCCGCAGATAAATGCGCGGTTGTCACCAAACCATGTTTGATCTCTGAGGTTTTGTATCAGTTGAGTGAGCTTCTCCGGGTAATATTCTTCATAGGATTTTTCTGCGGCGCTGGCATCAACGTCAGAGGTGCCGGATGTCTGCCAGTCAGTTTCACCCTGATGCCACAAGATTCCATCAAAATAGTTTTTCCCGGTCTGGCCGGCAAGTGCTGTCTGCGCTTTGCTTGAGACAACATCAAAAAACGGGCTGCAAGTGTCCCAGTGTTGTATGCCTTCACCAGGCGCACTGGCAACGACAATACCCACTACGCGGGAGGGGTCTTGTTGAACGATAGTTCGTGCAGCGTGAAAGGCGAAATGGTTGTAAGGTTGTCGGGAAGAGTCGGTCAAAGCACCGTTACCCGGGTGCCAGTCGTTGACGTCCCAGGCCTGGTGAAGATCAGCAACTTCCCAGATGCCATTGCTGGTGAAAGCAAAAACTCGCGGGTCAACGGTGTCGAGCCCCGGATCGTAGATCGTTTGTGAGCCCTGTACATTCGATTGACCGGTGATCAACAGCATGTCGGTGATATCGTCTGCCGTTTGTGACAGCGTGGCCCCTGATACGGCGCACAATGCAAAAGACATCAGCCACGATAACGACCTCACTACCGCGTGTTTCGATAAAGTCCGGCTTGCCGGTTCGACTGTTGCATTGGGCAGCAGCGACAGTAAGGCGGTAATGTGCGTGGGTTGTGCGATCAAACGGGAATACTCTAACGGACTGTCTGACGTTAACAGAGACAAGCTGGATTCGATGTGCAGCGCTGCGCGGATTCTTACATAAGTTGGCACAATTTGACCAATCACTCGACATTTTTACCGACTGCGCTGTTGTCACAACCGCAAACCACTGACACCTGGGGCCGGGTGAGATGTGCTAAAAACTTAGTGATAAACCAGCGCACTGGCCTTGCCACGAAAAATATAATAAGACAGTAAGGTGTACCCGATTATTGCCGGCAACACCACCACGGTCCCTAAAAATATCACCCACAGGGAATTTTCGTCACTGGCAGCTTCCCAGGCAGTTAGCTGGTCCGGAATCACGTACGGGTAGAAACTATAGGCAAGCCCGGTGAATGCCAGTGTAAATACCAAGGCTGTACAGGTGAAAGGTACCCAGCATCGTTGCTGTGGATTTTCAGTCAGGACTGTCAGCGAGCGATACGTAATAAACAGCAATGCGGCAGTTAGTAGCGGCAGCGGAGACAGCAACAGCGCCTCGGGAAAGTTAAACCACTTATCAAAGATTCTGGTATTAACCAGCGGGTTGACAATAGACACCGCAATAAGCCCAATAGCCATCGCTGGCAACGCGCGCTTTGCCCAGACGATAGCTCTGGTTTGTAATTCGCCTTCAGTCTTGATGATCAGCCAGCATGCGCCGATCAACACATACGCTGCGGCAACACAAATTCCGCTGAGTACGCTAAACAATTGTGCGCCTGCCGAGTTATCCAGACCGACAATATAGCGCCCTAACATATAGCCCTGTGAACACGCCGCGATAAAAGAACCGGCAATGAACAATCTGTCCCAGGTTTTTTTATGAGTGCTCTGTGCTTTGGCTCTGAAGTCAAATGCCACGCCACGAAGTATCAGCCCGATCAACATGATAGTGACCGGCAGATACAATCCGCTGAGTACGATGCCATGTGCCTGTGGAAAGGCAACCAGAAGTAAACCGACGCTGAGCACCAGCCACGTTTCGTTGGCGTCCCAGAACGGTCCGATAGAGGCAATCATCATATCGCGATCGGACTCACCGGCATCGATCATTAGCATGCCCACTCCCAGATCATAGCCATCCATAACTGCGTAAATCAGTATGGATACTCCCATGGCACCGAGAAACGCCAGTGGTAACCAGTGTGCTGTGTTACTCCAGTCCATAGGCAGGTGCTCCCTGGTTGAGTGGTGTGAGATTTTTTTTACCAGTGTCTTTACGCCGCGCCAAATGAAACACCGTGGATATATAGGCGATGATTAGTGCCGTATAAAGCAGCAGGTAAAGTGTCAGCGTCAGCTTGAGGTCGGTAGCCGGCACGGGTGATACTGCCTGCTCGGTCTTTAAAATGCCGGTAACAAGCCAGGGCTGTCGTCCGATCTCTGTGACATACCAGCCGGCGAGAGTTGCAATCCAGCCGGAGAATGTCATCGCCAGCAGCGAACGCTGAACCAGCTTGTTCGGTGCACTATGCTTGCGGAGTTGCCAGGCGGCGGTCCATGACACCAGTAGCATCAACACACCGATACCAACCATCAGTCTGAACCCGAAGAATACCGGTGCAACTCGCGGGTGTTCGCCTTCAAACGCGTTTAGACCGGTTATTTCTCCATCAAGCTCATGAGTAAGTATAAGGCTCGCAAGCTTTGGAATGCCCACTTCATAATGATTAGTACGCTCTGCTTCGTCCGGTATGGCAAATAACAGTAGCGGTGCGCCTTCCTGCGTTTCCCAGACACCTTCCATCGCAGCTACTTTAGCAGGTTGATGTTCAAGCGTATTCAGTCCGTGCAGGTCACCAATAAATATCTGCAACGGTATAAGCGCTGCTGCACAAATTATCGCCGTTCTCTGGGCCAGTCTGACCGCATCACTCTTATCACCTCGCAGCCACCGGTAGGCTGATACACCGGCGATTAAGAACGATGCGGTTAATCCCGAAGCGATCATCATATGAGCCAGTCGGTAAGGCATTGATGGATTAAAAACAATGTCAAACCAGTTCTCTGCGTACACGACTCCGTCAGTGATGATGTGACCGGCCGGTGTATGCATCCATGAATTCAGCGCCAGAATCCAGAAGGCAGACAAACTGGTGCCGATCGCTACAAGCACTATTGATAACGTATGTATCCGCGGTGACACGCGGTCGGTACCGAATAACATAATGCCAAGGAAAGTGGCTTCCAGAAAAAAAGCTGTCAGCACTTCATAGGCGAGTAGTGGTCCGGCGACGTTGCCAACCGTTTCCATGTAGCCGGGCCAGTTGGTGCCAAATTGAAATGACATGGTGATCCCGCTGACTACGCCCAGTGCGAAACTCAGTGCGAATATCTTTACCCAGAATCGATAGGCTTCAAGCCAGCCCGGCTGGCGGGTCGACAGATGGCGAATACGGAAGTACAGCAAAAACCAGCACAGCGCGATGGTGATGGTCGGGAAAAGAATATGGAAAGAAATATTCGCGGCAAACTGTATTCTGGCGAGAATCAGTGCGTCCATTGGCATGCCTGTTCAGTTATTGGTTTTCAGTTATTTCAGTAATTTCTGAAAATAAAGAAAATTATCGGCCCTCCGGTGCGAAAATTCAACTCTCCGGTATCCTTTTTTACAGCATCTGAATTTTTTGGTTTTTTTAGAAATGGTAAAAAATATCAATATACGATAAATTATTAGATTCAAATCTTCATAAAAATTATATATTGATAAAATCTGCGTTTGATCCGACCGGCTTTACCCGTTATCAGCAGTTGCTCGATTTGTTCACGGTTTCGGCCAGTTCGTGGACCGTTGATGAGCTGGCACACGCACTCGGAAAACCCAAAAGCTCGGTTTACCGCTCGGTTCGTGAGCTGGTTGCTGCGGGTTATCTGGAGAGTGCAGCCAGTGCCAAATACCGTCTCGGGCCGGCATTTATCGTCGCAAACCGGGTAATCGAAAAAACAGATCCGCTGGTGGTGTCCGGCGCTGCGGTCATCCATTCGCTGGCGGCTGCGGTGGCGGTTCCCTGTGTGGTGGTGCTGGCCAGGCTATACGGAAGCCAGGTGGTTTGTGTGGCAGATGAGCGCACCGCTGGCAGTCATGCCCCGGCATTTGAGCGAGGCCGCTTAATGCCCATCGACCGTGGTGCAACATCGCTGGCTATACTGGCTCAGGCTCGTGGTAAAGCGCTGGCAAATCTGCTCAGTGCCACCGGTGTAACAGACTCTGAGCGAAGCGCTGTTTTAACGGACAAGCTTAAGGAAATTCGCAAAGCGGGTATCGCAGTAACAACTGATGAAGTTGACCCGGGTCTGACCGGCTGGGCGGTACCCGTCACACACAAAGGGTTTGGCATCACTGCCTCACTCAGCATTGTCTGCAGTACTGATGATGTGACTGATCTGAATATCAATGAGCTCACTGCTGGTCTGTTAAGCAGCGGTGCGCTTATTGAAAAACACATGCAGCTGGTCTTCGATGAGGTCGTGCAGGTGCAAATGAACACTAACAGAGCAAGTAACCAATGAAACTCGTGAGCTTTTCAAGGCTGGGTAAAACCGGATTCGGCGCGGTGGTGGATAACACTGTGATAGATCTGACCGGTAAGCTTGATCCGGAAGTCTGTAGTCTAAAGCAGTGTATTGCATACGGTCTGATGGAAATCGCTACGGACTATTGCATTAATCGACCGGCGGATTTTCATCTGTCCGATATTACTTTCCTGCCAGTGATCCCCGATCCTGCAAAAATTCTCTGCGTCGGGCTTAACTACAAAAAACATCAGGCAGAAACCGGCCGACCCGATGTCGATCATCCAACCATTTTCCCGCGCTTCGCTGACTCACAGGTGGGGCACCGTCAGGCGCTGATAAAGCCTGCAGCCACCGAGCGTTTCGATTATGAAGGTGAGCTCGCAGTGATCATTGGGCAGGGTGGCCGATGTATCTCCAAAGACAATGCATTGTCACATATTGCCGGTTACGCCTGTTATAACGAAGGTAGTGTTCGCGACTGGCAAAAGCACACCTCACAATTTATACCGGGAAAAACGTTTCCGGGCACCGGTGGGTTTGGCCCGTGGCTCACGACCAGTGACGAGATAGAAGACTATACAACGCTTCCAATTGAGACTCGTTTAAACGGAGAAGTCATGCAGCAGGCAACACTTGCAGATCTGATCTTTCCGCTGCCGGAAGTCATCAGTTATATCTCTTCGTTTACCCCGTTGGCACCGGGAGATGTCATCGTCAGTGGCACACCTGGTGGCGTTGGAGATAAACGCAGTCCTCCGGTGTACATGCTACCCGGAGATATCGTCGAGATCGATTGTGGGCCCGTTGGCAAACTGGTAAACACCGTGATCGCAGAAGCAGAACTGTCCGGTTAACACCGCGGAGCGATCAATGGGTATTGTCTCACTCGGTTACATTGGTATTCGTTCAGACAAACTGGCCGAATGGACTGACTTCTCCGTCAGGCAGTTGGGCATGGCGCTGGTTGATCGTGGTGGCAGGCACCAGTGTTTTCGAATGGATGATCATAAGCAGCGATTTGTGGTGTCTGATGAAGCAGGTGACACGCTGGCGTTTCTTGGTTGGGAAGTCTCAGATAACACGACGCTGGATAATTTGGCGAGTCACCTTGAAGCATGCGGAACTTCTGTAACTCTGGCAACAGCAGCGCTGTGTGACAGGCGTTGTGTCGGTGCTATGGTTTACTTCGATGACCCTGCCGGTAATCGCGTAGAGCTATTCTGTGGTCCGATGCTCGATGACACACCTTTTGTACCGGGGCGTCCTGTTTCCGGGTTTGCAACCGGGCCCTTCGGTATGGGGCATGCGGTATTGCATACAGCTAACGTGGAGGGTCTATTGCCGTTTTATACTGAAATACTCGGATTTTCGGTAAGTGACTACGGGCTTACTCCTTATCCAATGTATTTTTTTCATGTCAATGGAAGACACCACAGCTTTGCGATTATCGGTAGTGGGCAAAGCGGGTTTCATCACTTTATGGTCGAATACAATAACCTTGATGACGTTGGGCAGGGTTACGATATAGCGCAAATGGCAGATAATAGAATTGCCTACACACTCGGGCGTCATACCAACGACTACATGACCTCTTTTTATGCCAATACACCGTCTGGATTTTTTATCGAAAGCGGCTGGGGCGGACGTATTATTGACCCTGAGACGTGGCAACCGCACGAAACCTTTACCGGTCCAAGTTATTGGGGGCATGAGCGATTGTACCTGCCGGAAGATAAACGCAAGGTGCTCAGAGACATGCGATTAAAAACCGCCAGTGAAGGTTTGCAGGCCCCGTTGCTGGTGGACTGCCCCTGGCTGTACCAACAGAAAAGCTTAAATAAATAGCCCGGATAAACAGTGATCGAACAGTCTGACTACAGTGCTGATGTGATTGTTGTTGGCTGCGGCCCGACTGGTGCGACCCTCGCGTTGCTGTTAGCGCAGTGTGGTGTGTCAGTGCTAATACTCGAGCGGGAAACCTCTGTTTATCCATTACCCAGAGCCGTTCACTTTGATGATCACGTGATGCGCGTATACCAGACGCTCGGCGTTGCCGACGCGCTTGAGCAGGTGGTACGGTATAACCCGGGAATGCGGTTTGTTGACCCGCAGGGTAATCTATTGGTTGACTGGCCGCGTCCGGCCGGTATCGGTGAAAACGGCTGGTACACCAGTTACCGCTTTCATCAGCCGGATCTCGAACATATTCTCAGAAAGAAAATTGCCGAAAGCGCATTAATTACACTTAAAAGCGGCTTTAACGTAACGGGTGTTCAACAAGACACGCATCAGGCAATCTTGTGTGGCGAAGATCGTAGTGCGGAAGCTACTGAACAATTCACCTGTCGTTATGTAGTCGGTTGTGATGGTGCAAACTCTACTGTCCGTGGTGATATAACCGATCAGCTGATTGATTTTGGTTTTAATGAGCGCTGGCTGGTCATTGATGCACTGCTTAAAGACGATAAACCGTCTCTGGGTGATTACACCATTCAACACTGTGGCCGGCACCGACCGGCTACCTATGTTCGCTGCCCGGGGCTGCGCAGGCGTTGGGAAATTGCATTAAAGCCGCATGAAAACGCAGCAGATTTCGTGGAAGAGAGCAGGCTGTGGGAGCTCATAGGTGACTGGGTCTCTCCTGAAGAAGCGGCAATAGAAAGAAGCGCGGTTTATGAATTCAAATCCCTCGTGTACCGGCAGTGGCGCAACGGGCGATTGCTTATCGCTGGTGATGCCGCGCATCTGACACCGCCTTTTATGGGGCAGGGTATGTGTGCCGGAATCAGAGATGCAGCCAACCTTGCGTGGAAGCTTGATCTGTGTTGTCGCGCCGAAAAAAATCATAGCGTAGACAATGCCGACCAATCAGATGTGAAGGCCAAAATTGCAGCGTTGTTAACCAGCTATTCGTCAGAACGAATTCCCAATGTCACTGAGTATATTAAGACGGCAATAGATCTCGGAGAGTTAATTAACTCTTGTACCACTGGTATGCAAAACGATAGCGATCCCGGTAACGATGACGGCACGCTGCAAATGAAATCGATTGTCCCGATGCTCGGGGCAGGGTTCGGGTGCTTCGGTGGTACGGTGGGTGCGTGGTTCCCTCAACCGGTGTTGTGCGATGGAAAGCGGCTTGACGATGTGACCGGTTACAAGCCGGTACTCATCGCTGACGGTACTGTGCTGGCACACGGTAATCCTGAATTAATACCGCCGTGTCAGGTGTTGTGTGCTGATGACGAACCAGAGCTTCAGGCTTGCCTGCGTGAGAACCAGACTCAGGCCCTGGTTGTACGACCGGACCGGTATATTCTGGCTACTGCGCAGACTGCGCAGGAACTGGACGTATTACTGGCAAAACTTCGCGCTATTTGCTGATTGGGCTGGCTGGGAGGCGGGTCTGTGGCCGTCTGGTATGACGTATTTGCCGGGCTAACGGGAAATTTCAGAATCCGGATACGCAAGCGTCGATAATCCGCTATTCTTGAGACTGAATTTGCGTATGCTAACCGTCGGTACTGAAGTCAAAGTGCCGGCGAATTCACCACGCAACTATCGGGTGGAAGCGCCTGATTCGACTTATCTTTCTCGTTTTAGTGTTGGGGTTATTGATGAATAAAATTCTGTGTTTGTTGTTTGCACTCGTTTTCGCACCGCTGGCCAATGCTGAAGGCGAAGTGCTGGGGAAATGGAATACTGAAAAATCTGAAGAGGGCGCATGGCTAACTGTAGATATACAGCCCTGCGGGGACAAACTGTGCGGCACTATTGTTGACGCCCATGAAGTCAAAGACGCATCGATTGTGGGCACTGAAATGATCAAGGGTATGCAACAAAAGACAGACACCGCTTTCAGCAAAGGCAAGATTTACGCGCCTGACACCAAAAAGTGGTACAAGTCTAAAATGAAACTCAAAGGCACTGATACGCTCAAGGTTTCAGGTTGTGTGCTGGGTGGTGTGATCTGCCGGTCGCAAACCTGGACGCGTGCCAAGTAAAGTTGTTTTGAGTTATCCGGGGTTAGGGTAACTCAGTGTGTAAAAGCGTCGTAGAATAAAGTTCCGGCTTAAATCGGGATCGCAGCGGCATTGGGATAGCCTTCGCTGCTAACATCCCGCCGCTCAACTATCGGGTAAATCTCATGCGAAATCTGGAAGCACCAGGCCGCTCTCCAGTCTATGCCAGTCATGGTATGGCTACGACTTCACATCCGTTGGCGACTAATGTAGCGCTGGATATTCTCAAGCAGGGAGGCAATGCGCTTGATGCTGCTATAGCCGCTTGCGCCACGCAATGTGTTGTCGAGCCTCATTCAACCGGTATTGGTGGCGATTGCTTTTGTTTGTATGCGCCACAAGGCAACACGGCACCGGTTGCCTACAATGGCTCCGGCCAGACACCGGCAGCCGCCACGCTTGAGTGGTATCAGAACAATAATATCAATGCTATTGAACGGCAGTCTCCGCATTCAGTCACTGTGCCCGGTGCGGTCAGTGCCTGGGCGCGATTAAATGCAGACCATGGTGTGTTGTCACTGGCAGAGATTCTTAGCCCCGCCATTGCCTATGCGCGTGATGGCTATCCGGTATCACCACGTGTCAGCGTTGATTTTGCCGCACAAACGCACCTGCTTCGCAATGACAAGAATGCCGCAGACGTTTTTCTGGTAAACGGCAGGACTCCAGCGGCAGGCAGCGTTCACAAGCAACCGGCGCTGGCCAGAACGTTGTCTGCCATCGCAGAAAACGGTGCTGATGCCTTTTATAAAGGTGCTATTGCCAATGACATGGTGGAGTATCTGCAATCGCTTGGTGGCCTGCACACGCTTGAAGATTTTGCAGCTGTGTCCGGTGAGTATGTCACTCCGATCACCAGCAGTTTCCGTGGCTACGATGTTTATCAGATCCCGCCCAACGGGCAGGGTGTTATTGCATTGCAACTGCTGAATATCGTTAACGAGTTTCCGATTGACGAGCCATTGTCTGTTGATCGTCTGCATCTTGAGATAGAAGCCGGCAGAATAGCCTATCAGGATCGTTACCTCTACGTTGCTGATCAAAAGCACTCTGAAGTACCGGTTGAATGGTTGCTGTCTGAAGAGCACGCTAAAGAAATCCGTGAAAGCATCAACCCGGCTAAACGAAGTGACACCATTCCGCAATACACATCACCGAAACAGCACAGCACGGTTTGTCTTTCAGTGGTTGATAAAGATCGCAACGTATGCAGTTTTATTAACTCGGTTTTTCATTCGTTTGGCAGTGTGCAAATGGCGCCTGAAAGCGGTGTCATGTTACACAACCGGGGCGAGAGTTTTGTCGTTGAGCCTGGACATCCAAACTGCATCGGCCCCGGTAAACGCCCAATGCACACGATTATACCTGGTATGGTAGCCAAACACGGTCGTGCTGTTATGCCGTTTGGTGTGATGGGTGGTGACTATCAGTCTTACGGTCATATGCAGTTTCTGACACGCATGATGGATTTTGGTATGGACATACAAGAGGCGCAGGACGCACCACGGTTATTTCCAGTACCGGGTACTGAAACGGTAGAATTTGAAAGCACGTTCGACAATCACGTTATTGAATCGCTGCGCAGTAAAGGGCATAACATGGTACCCGCAGAGCGTCCGATTGGTGGTTCACAGGCTATCTGGATTGATTGGGACACTAACGTGCTGACCGGCGGTTCGGACCCCCGTAAAGATGGTTGTGCAATGGGTTACTGATGGAAAAACTTCAGGGAATACTGTTTGACAAAGACGGCACCATATTGAGCTTCAATGAGGTCTGGGGCACGTGGTGTGAGAGAGTCGTGCGGCAGCTCGCCCCGGACAACACCGAGTTGCAGCGCCGTCTGTCACAAGCGGTAGGCTTTAATCTCGATACACAAAGTTTTAAATCAGGTGGGGCCGTGGTCAGTGCATCGGCTGATGAAACCAATGCCATCTGGGCTGAAATGGTTGATCTGAGTGCCGCGCAAATCGAGCAGATCGGGTTGTCAGCCGTAGATAATCTGCCACTGGCACCGGTTACCGATCTTAATAACGTATTTACCGAACTCAAGTCCGCAGGGTTAACCCTCGGGGTGGCCACTAATGACTACGAGGCGGTAGCTCATCAGCATCTTGAAGCGCTGTCGGTCAGTCGGTACTTTGATTTTGTCTGTGGATTTGACTCCGGCTTCGGCAGCAAGCCTGCACCTGGAATGATTGAAGCATTCATTGATCACATGCAGTGTCCGTCCAATCACATTGCAATGGTTGGAGACAGCACGCATGATTTGCATGCCGGAAGTGCTGCCGGTGCCGGACTACTGGTCGCGGTGCTCACAGGGCCGGCCAGTGCTGAAGATTTAGCCAATGATGCACATCTGGTGTTGCCGGATATTTCAGCATTGCCTGACGCACTGCAACAGCGCGGCCTGATCTGACTTCACCGATTGGAGGAGAATCTATGTCATCGAATGATCGATTAGATAAACTGGTAGCCAATGCACGTGCTTCCTACGAAGCGCGTGAAGATGGTTACCGCCGAAAAGCGTTGGGCATGTATCCGTGGGTGTGCGGGCGCTGTATGCGGGAGTTTGACCAAAGCAATCTTCGGGAACTGACCGTCCATCACCGTGATCACAATCACGACAACAATCCGGAAGATGGCTCCAACTGGGAATTGCTGTGCGTATTCTGTCACGACAACGAACATCAGCGTTTTGTTGAGGTGATTACCTACGGTGAAGACAAAACCGCACCCGTCAGTACCCATAATCCGTTTGCCGATCTGAAAGACCTGTTACAGAAAAAAGACAACGACTAATCTTAGGTTTTTCACACTTCATTCAGGCTGAATAACATCGATAAAAAAGACCGGATGGATATGTTCGGTGCCTCCATGCTGGTATTGCAAGCTGCCATGCTGGGACTGAATCAAGTATTAATTAAAATAGTCAATGCCGGTTTACAACCCGTGTTCCAGGCCGGGCTCAGATCTGCTTGTGCCATTGTTCCGATACTGTTGTTTGCACTGATCACACGAAAAAAACTTTCTGTCACCGATGGCACACTAAAGATGGGGATTCTGTGCGGCACTATATTCGGCATTGAATTTCTATTTATATTTATTGCGCTGGATTTAACCAGTGTAGCCAGAGTCTCTGTACTGTTTTATACCATGCCGGTGTGGTTTACCGTGGCTGCACATTACCTGCTGCCAGACGAATCGATGACCCCGCGCCGAATGCTGGGCCTGGCGCTTGCTGTCACTGGTGTTGCCATTGCAATGCTGGACCGGCAGGCAGGGTCTGCCCACCTGGTGGGTGATCTGCTCGCACTTGCCGGCAGTCTTTGCTGGACGGTGATTGCATTGCTTGTGCGTGGCACATCTTTAAAAAAGGCAACACCGGAAATGCAGCTGTTATATCAGTTGACGGTATCTGCGATTATATTATTACCTGCCTCGTTGTTGTTTGGTGAATTAATTCGGGAGATGACGATGACGCTGGCATGGGTGTTTGTTTTTCAGATTACTGTGGTCATGGGAATCGGTTTTTTGTTGTGGTTCTGGATTCTCAGTATCTACCCGGCGTCTGCGACAACATCTTTCAGTTTTCTCGCACCGGTATTCGGTGTTTTCTTTGGCTGGTTGTTGCTTGATGAACAACTGAGTTATGCAATCGTTGTTGCGCTGTTACTGGTGTGTTGTGGCATTGTGCTAATTACCCGCCAAAAGCCAACATAACCGGTAAGTGGCTAATCAGTTTCGCCAGCTGCTGTCTTCTTTGTCCAGAGTGCTCTTAAGATAGGCAAAGTGTGCATCGGCAGCACCTGTATAGTCATCCCAGCCGGCAGCGGTTTTCTCTGCAAGCGCATCGCTCATCACATTCAGGGGTTGTCCGGTCGAGTAGGCAAGCACCATGGTTTGTGCGGCGCGTTCCAGGTAGTACAGCTGATCAAACGCTTCAGCCACGGTTTGTGCCGCCACACTAACACCGTGGTTACCCATCAACAGAATAGACTGATTGCCAAATGCACTGGCAATCCGGTTGCCTTCTTCCGCATCATCAGCAATGCCGCCAAACGATAAATCGATAGCAGTACGATTAAAAAACCGTGCAGTGTTTTGATCAATGGGTTTGATGGACGGGTCTTTAAGGCCGCAAAGTGCTGTGGCATACGGCGGGTGGCAATGTAGCAGCACGCGGGCGTGTGGTACCTGCCGATGCACTGCACCATGAATGCACCACGCAGACGGATCAGGTGCGTTAATACCAAGCATTACACTGTTGTCGTGGGCGTCCAGCAGCAGCAGATCGCCGGCGCAAATAGTAGAGAAATGCTGCCAGCGCGGGTTTAGCAGAAACTCACTGCCGTCGTCAGAGACGGCGGCGCTGAAGTGGTTGGCGACCGACTCGTGCCAGCCGAACTGTACGGCCAATCGAAGCGCTGCCGCAAGATCTTCACGCAATTGCAACTCGTTCTCAGATGATTTCTGGAGTGTGCTGGCTGTTTGCATTGGTTTTTCCTGTGAGCTATCAAAAGACTATTACAGATTAATTGCCGCAAAATCAATTCTGTCGAATTATCCACGACGACATCATAGAAATAAGACGGAAGTAAGCGCCAACCCTTTGTCGGTTCGCATCCGGTGCGGTAGTATTAAGATATGATTCGAGGAATACATACGACCACGGTGAATGTGGTCAACAGACCAATTGCAGCCTTTGTTAGAAGTCTTGCGGTTGTGGTTTTTGCTCAGGCGGTTATCGGGTCTGCTCCGCTGCAGGCTGCAGACGAAGTACAAGAGATCAGTATCCTGTACCTTGAACAGCAACGGGTACGGCCGCCGGTGCTATCCAACCTGATTGAGTGGCCGGAAGACGAGGGCGAGCAGGGCGCGGCGCTGGGTATTGCGGATAACAACACTACCGGAAAATTTCTTAAGCAAAACTACACGCTCGAGAAAATAATTGTTAATGAAGATACTGATGTTGTAGCGGCTGCCAAAGAGGCGTTGCAGGGACAGCGGCTGGTCGTCACAAATATGCCTGCCGAAAAACTCAACGCGCTGAGGGCGTTGCCGGAAGCAGATGATGATTTATTTTTTAATGCAGGTAGTGCGCTCACAGAGCTTCGAGACAGCGGCTGCTACTACAACGTGCTGCATACACTGCCATCGCGGGCCATGCTTACTGATGCACTAATGCAATTTTTAAATAAAAGAAAATGGAACTCGGTGTTTTTGTTAACGGGCAATCGCCCGGGCGACGAGTTGTATGCCAGTAATCTCAAGCGTTCGGCAAACAAATACCGGGTTGATATCGATCACGAAAAGCAATGGCTTGCCGATGCAGACATGCGTCGCAACGCGGCCGCTGAAATCCCACTGCTCACGCAGGCGCGCAAGTACGATGTGGTGGTGGTCGCCGACGAAGATGACGACTTTGGCGCTTATGTATTGTACAACACCTGGCTGCCGCGGCCTGTCGCGGGTACTGCCGGTGTTGAGCCGGTAGCATGGAGTCCGGTCGTAGAGCAATGGGGTGCGTTGCAATTGCAATCACGCTTTAACGAGCTTTCCGGTCGCGGCATGACTTCAATTGATTACGCCGCCTGGGCCGCGGTGCGTGCAGTTGGAGAGGCAGTAACCCGTGTTAAAGATGACAGCCCCTCTGCAGTGCGTGAGTATTTATTTTCAGACAAATTCTCTCTGGCAGCCTTTAAAGGTGCCAAGCTGACGTTCCGGCCCTGGAATGGTCAATTGCGCCAGCCGGTACCGCTGGTGCATCCTCAGTCGGTAGTCGCTCTTGCGCCTATCGAAGGCTTTTTACATCAGACCACCGAGCTTGATACGTTAGGATTAGATGCTCCTGAGTCTAACTGCAACAAAATGGAAACCCAATGAACCTAAAGCTCTCCGTAGTAACCGCAGCACTACTGGCCGGGGGTTCTCAATGTGTGCTGGCTGACTGGGTGTACATTTCCAATGAACGAGACGACACAGTTTCAGTCATTGATACCGAAACGCTTGAAGTCGTCAAAACGCTGGAAGTGGGGGAGCGCCCGCGTGGTGTGACGCTTTCCAGAGATTTCAAATATCTGTTTATTTGTGCGTCTGATTCCGACACTGTTCAGATGCTTGACCTCGCCACTGACAAAATTATTCACGAGCTGCCATCCGGCGAGGATCCGGAGCAATTCGCGCTGCACCCGGATAACCGTCATCTGTACATTGCCAATGAAGACGATGCCATTGCCACCGTGGTAGATATAGAAACACGCACGGTAGTTGCGCAGATAGATGTTGGTGTAGAGCCTGAAGGTATGGCGGTCAGTAACAACGGCAAGTGGGCAATAGTGACGTCTGAAACGTCAAACATGGCGCACTGGATTGATACTGAAACACAGCAAATCACCGATAACATCCTGGTCGATCAGCGCCCGCGTGATGCGCTGTTTAACGCCGACGACACCGAGTTGTGGGTCAGTGCAGAAATTGGCGGCACGGTGGCGGTAATCGACTCCGATTCACGATCTATTAAACATACCATCAATTTTGAGATACCGGGTATTTCTGCAGATCGTATTCAACCGGTGGGTATTGAACTCACCAGTGATGGCAAACACGCGTTTATCGCGTTGGGCCCTGCCAACCATGTTGCGGTTGTCGACCGTAAAACCTACGAGCCAATAAAATATATACTGGTTGGCAGACGAGTCTGGCACACGGCAATGGATCCTGAAGAAAAGCTGCTGTTCACAACCAACGGGGTTTCCGGTGATGTGACTGTGGTTGATGTTAAAAACCTCAAGCCAATCAAATCGATCAAGGTTGGCAGATTTCCGTGGGGCGCTGCGGTATTGCCGGCGGAGTATATCCCCGATTAGTGAGCCTGTTTAATGTGGAGCCTGGTGTATGAATGTTGATGAGTTAATAGACAAGATTCCAAAGGCAGAGCTGCATTTACATATCGAAGGCACGCTTGAACCGGAAATGATGCTGGCGCTTGCTAAACGCAACTCGGTATCGCTGCCATACACTTCTGTGCAGGATGTCAAAGACGCATTCGCTTTTGACTGCCTGCAGGACTTCCTTGATGTGTACTACCACGGCATGTCGGTGCTGGTAAACGAACAGGACTTCTACGATCTAACCTACGCGTACCTGACCAAAGTCAACGCAGATTCAGTTACGCACGTAGAAATATTCTTTGATCCGCAGGCGCACACGGATCGCGGAATAAGTTTCGAGACCGTACACGATGGTATTTGCCATGCACTGGAGGCAGGCCTTCGAGACTTTGGCATCACCTCGCGTCTGATTATGTGTTTCCTGAGGCACCTGCCTGAAGAACATGCCTTTGAAGCGCTGGGTTGTGCCTGCAAACACAAAGAGACCATCTATGGCGTTGGCTTAGACTCCAGTGAAAAGGGCTTTCCGCCATCCGGCTTTTCAAGGGTCTATGCACAAGCGCGCAAAGAAGGGTTTGTGCCGGTCGCCCATGCCGGTGAAGAAGGGCCGGTAGAATACATTGAAGGTGCGCTGGATGATCTTCAGGTAAAAAGAGTAGATCACGGCAATCGCGCTTTTGATGACCCGGCTATGGTAAAACGGCTTGCCAAAGAGCAAACGCCGTTAACCATGTGTCCGTTGTCTAATCTACGATTAAAGGGCATTAGCGATCTGCAGCAGCACCCTTTAAAAAAGGCACTGCAGGCGGGAGTCGTTGCGACAGTAAACTCGGATGATCCCTCATACTTTGGCGGGTATATCAACGATAACTACAAAGCCGTGACCCAGGCACTTGATCTTGACAATGCAGATATTGTGCAGCTTGCAAAAAACTCTTTTATTGCTGCGTTTATCGATGATCAATCTAAGCAGGATGCGCTCGACAAAATAGATACTGTTAT
>CALHCI010000151.1 GCA_937931165.1 uncultured Granulosicoccaceae bacterium | reverse complement strand
TTTTAGTATTTCCTGCACTTGTGCTTCGGTAAAGTAACTCGGTGATGCTGCTTTAAGTTTTGCATCAAACGACCATTGCAGTCCGTGCTGATTGTGTTGCAATTGTCTTTCGACAATCAGCCGCGCGGCAGTTTCTGTCATTGTGACCGCTTTCAATCTCACCGCTACTGCATCGTCAACATGGTTGAACACTCTTTTGTTTGCGGGCAGCGTCATTTCACGGTGAAAGCGGATGAGTCGGTCCGGCAAATTGGCTTCTGATTCGGCGATCGGACCGAGGGCATCAATTAACGTGAGGCTGGTAACCTGTTCAGAGGCGGCAACAGCGCACAATGGTGCAATACAGCCTCCTAGTGAATGTCCCACCAGGTGAAATTTTTCCCACCCCAGCGCTTTGGCCACCTGCAACACGTAGTGCATGCTACTGGCGACGGTATACGGCACGTTGTTTTGGTAGTGATCCGATAAGCCGTGGCCCGGCAGGTCGATGGCGACGATATCAGAGCCGTGAAGTAAAGGATAAAGCGGATGAAAGCTGTTGGCATTGTCCAGCCAGCCGTGGATGCAAAGCACCCTGTTTGTGCTGTCGTCGGTTTTTTCAGGGGGTGATCTGAATCCGCGGATGGTTAAATCCGGTAATTCGATATTAAGCAACTGCACTGGATTCATCATTTATCCATTCGTGGTCTAGGCTTTTTTGACGCGGTGCGTCAAGATCAAGTCATCAGTCTGGCACTCGCGTTGCGCTAAATAAACTACAGTTAGTCTGAAATGTATTTATTCATGCGCAAACCTCTACCAATGAAGTGCATTAACAACAGCTCAGAAATAACACGTAATTATCTGCTGCGAACCCTTGGTGCGGCAGTCGTTTGCCTGTGCCTGCTCCCAATCTCTGTGCCGCTTATTGCCGATACAGCGGATGACTTTGACGGTGACGGTGTTCCCGATATCCGCGATAGAGATCAGGATAACGATGGTCTGTTAAATAGTGAAGAGGGTTTTGTTTCAGTGTCGCGCAACAGTTTGCCGGTTGCGATGGATTTTCACTACCAGGCGGGTGATATCGACGTAGATGCTGGCGGCAGTTCTGCCAGCTATAAGATCATCCAACAAAATACAGACTACCTGTGGCATGGAAGTGCAGTGAACTCAGTGACGGATGTCAGTTGGGCTGATCATGGAAATCTTCCGAAACTACAGAATCAGCGGCCCGGGGTATCAACAGTGCTGTGGACCTTGCGCTCAGAGGACCGTTCCGTACCAATCAATATGGATCTTACAGTATCCGATCTGGATGTAGAGCGAAGTGAGGCCGTGATAATTGAAGCCTCAATGATAGTGGGTTACTCACTGACTGCCGCGACAACGGTTGACATGAACATGACAGCGAACGGTATGATCAGATTTTCCGCTGTGCGGCAGGGAGCAGAGAGTGATTCATCCGTTACTTTACATATTCGTGATCGTGACAACCTGGTGATTGGCTATTCGAGTGAATCTGGTGATGCCACAAGCGTTGGTTCGAGGGCAGGATTCAGACACGAATTTATCAGCGGTGTTCAGCCACTCTATACACCGGTTAGTAAAGCACTGGATAGTGATGGCGATGGTGCGCCTGATCATCGCGATACTGACAGCAATGACGATGGTATTGCTGATGCTGTTGATTCAGGTCTGGTACTTGATTCGTCAGAACTCCAGGTAATCTCGGTTGATACCGACGGCGTTCCGATAAGACCGGCAGAGCCGGGTGTAGCACCGGTTACCGAACCGCCCACTGCCGGAGGGTCGATGGTGACACAAGAAGACGCCGACGGTGACGGTTTAACCAATGGGCAGGAGTCGTTACTTGGCAGTGACCCTGATGTTGCTGATACAGACGGTGATGGATTCGGTGATGCCGACGAGATAATAGTTTTTCACACCGACCCTGTCGATGATCAAAGTTCACCACTGATCACTGAGAACGAAACAATCGACTCTGATGGTGACGGGATAAGCGATAGCGTAGAGACAATCGATGATACAGACGCCGACAGTCTGCCCAATCAGTTTGATCTGGATAGTGATAACGACGGGCTACCTGATGTGCTTGAAGCTGGATTGCCCGACGCGGATTTAGACGGGCTGGCAGACATAGAGCAGGGTGATGTTGTCGATCAGCCGGATCTGCTCCCTGACACAGACGGTGATGGTGCACCGGATTATCTCGATCTTGATTCTGATGAAGACGGGCTGTTTGATCGAACAGAGTCGGGCTTTGCAGATGACGATGAGAATGGCGTCAGCGATCAACTGATCGATGAGAATAACAACGGTTGGGAAGATCCGGCAGAGACAGCCAATCGCTCGCTGCCTGACAGCAATGGCAACCGGATTCCGGATTATCTCGATGCGGATACCGGTTCAAATAGTAACCTCCCAGCGGTTGCAGCAATGCAAAACGATGCTGAAGACAACGACACAAGGGATGAAGCGCTGGTGACCGGCGTGAAGGGTGCAGGCTGTACCTTCGATCCACACGCAAAGGACAGTTCGATGTTGTTGTTATTGATTTTTATTATCATAATAGGCAGACGTCGGCAGCTGGCTTATTCTTGAATATTGTTATTAGTAATCTGTTTTTCACCGCGGCACTTGCCATTGTAATTGCAGGATGTGTTGCGGATTCGACGACTCAGGTATTGCCGCCGTCATTTGCTGCAGCAAAAGCCGTTCAAGGTGTAAGAGTAGTGAGGGTACGTCTCGCTGCTGATCCCGGTATATCGTTTGTCCCTGGAATTTCGCAGCGCACCGTTATTGCAGAGCCGGTAACTGAATCAATGTCTGTTCAGGCGAAAGGTCGGTATCAGTTAAACGATGTTGACGTTGTTATTATTGGTGAAAGCTGTGATGCACTGTGGGCTGCGGTTGCCCTGCTCGAAAGCTGTGAAGAGTCGGAGGTCATTAACAAAATATACGGCAGCAGTGTGGTCAGCGGTGTTACTGATATTGACGGGCAGGTTGAACTGATGCTCGAACATTCGTCGTATCGACTATCGCTACAAAGCGAACAAACCGCAGAGGATTCGAGCTGCCGTTGGGGCGGATCTGTGGAATTGTCGGAAGATGCCGCTTTTGCAGAGCTCCCAATGCTGGTCTATTGTGAGTAGGCGATACTGGTTTAATTTGGTTGGGCCTTACTCGCTTATTTTGGGCAGGCCGCCGTACTGGTTTATTTCGGGTAGGATTGCGCCAGCAGTTCTGTAAATGCTTTGGCAACAATCGGCTTGCTGCACAAGTAGCCCTGGTACAACTCACATTGCAACAGCTTCATATGATTGAGTTGAATGTCTGTTTCTATACCTTCAGCAACAACAGTCATTCCAAGATCGTGTGCCATTGATACCATCGCCCGGACAATAGGGGAGCGATTTTCTTCTGACTGTACTTCTTCAATAAAAGACCGGTCAATCTTAAGCTCATCGAGCGGCAATCGTTGCAGATAACTCAGGGACGAGTAACCTGTTCCAAAATCATCTATCGACAGTCTTACACCCAGTGCTTTCAAGTTATGTAGTAACTCGATATTTGACTCAGCGTTTTCCATTACCATGTTTTCCGTGAGTTCAAGTGTCAATGACGACGCAGGAAATCCGGTTTTTTCAAGAATCTTTTTAACCGTCAAATCCATTCTTGAATCATGGATCTGTCTAATGGAAACGTTGACGGCAAGTTTGAAATCAATATTGAATTCCTGCAACCAAAGTGCAGCCTGAGTACAGGCGCGTTCCAGAATCCATGCACCAATAGGGATAATCTGACCGGTGCGTTCCGAGATTGGTATGAACTCTTCCGGAGAAACGAAACCAATCTCCGGACTAATCCAGCGTATCAGTGCTTCGGCACCTATGATGTCACCAGTGATCAGATCAACTTTGGGTTGATAAGTGACTTTGAGTTCATCGTTTTCTATGGCTTTATGAAGTCCGTTTTCTATTGAAAGAATTCGTGTGGATTCTTCATTCATTGTGCCGGAGTAAAAAGCGTAGCTCTCTCCACCGCCGTGGTCCTTGGCATAGGACATGGCAGTTTCTGCATTGTTGAGCAGTTTTTGCGGGTCAGTGGCATCATCAGGGAAAATAGCAATGCCCACTTTGGTGCTTGGAAAAATAAGTTGACCGTCAAGGTTGAACGGCTCACTGGTATCGATAATGATACGTCTCGCGAGCACAGCAGCCTGTTGCGGGTTTTCTATATGCCCAAGGAAAATAGAAAATTTATCCCCGCTGGTACGTGCGAGATTGGTAGTGATCTCGGTGCCAAAGGTATCTCTGATAATGTTGGTAGAGCGGACGCAATTTTCGAGCTTACGTGAATACAGCTGAATAAAACGATTGCCGCAGTCTCTGCCCATTGAATTATTTACGGTCTTCAGGTTTTCAAGATACACATGAATAGCTGCACCCATCCCTTTATCGGTTTTGAGGTTTTCAATGACTGCGTAGGTGTTATCAAGGAATACATCGAGTTTAGCGAGCCCGGTTAACTGGTCGTAGTTTACAAGCTGATGCTGATAGGCCTTTGCGGCCAGTGTGTTTCTCAGGCGCAGGGCAAGCTCACTGGCATCCACCGGCTTTGCAAGAAAGTCCATTGCACCAAGCTGTAGTGCGCGCAATTTAGTATCTGCATCATCTGAAGAGGTAAGAATAACAACAGGAATGTGTTGCAGGCCTTTGTTACCACGCATAGCCTGCAGAACATCGAAACCTGAAACTTCAGGCATCATTAAATCGAGTAGCACGACATCAGGCTTTTCTGCCTGCATCATAGAGATTGCTTGTGAAGAGTCACTGGTGGAGACGAAGTTAGAGTAGCCCTCTCCGGTCAGGTAGGTTTGCAAAACGTCAGTATTGATGGGCTCGTCGTCGACCAGCATTATTTTGGCTGAGCTGATGAGTGAGGAATACTGATCCTCATCAGAATCGGAATCATCAAAACGGTTTGTGTCTATGGCGCTATTTTGCATATTTAATATTCCGCCCTGTATCAGGCAGAGTCTTTTTTGTCCGTTGAACCGCTATCGTTTCCTGGAACCACAATTTTGCTTGCGTAACCTTTGATTTGTTCAAGCAGTGTTTCCATATGTTTGTTGTTTTTGTTCTTTGCGTATAATTCCATCTCTGCGGCGGGTTCGGTAAACACATCAAAACCGACAGTTCCTCCCGATCCTTTCAGCCAATGCGCCAGGTTTGCTATTTCCACAAAGTCGTCTTTGGCAATAGCTTGTTCCAACTGATCAATCTGACTGTCTAAACGTGACACAAATCTCAGAATTATTGGTCTGAACGCCGGGTTCTTTTCAGCCAGTCGACTCTCCACTGTTGTTACGACTGCGGGGCCGGAACCTTGAGCTTCAACACTGTGAATAACCGGATCGTGCGACCGCGCAACCGGCTGATTTTGATCCGCTATTTGTGATGGCTGTCCTGGGCGGAGTCTGACGGCTATCGCTTTTATCTGTGCGATGTTTGCTGCTATTTTCCCGTCGTTGTGTGTGCCTGCGAAGACTTCCAGCGCTTTGGCGGGTTCAAACAGTGCATCAAACCCTACGGTACCACCAGAGCCTTTGAGCCAGTGTGCCAGTGCCGCAAGCTCAGCGTAGTTCTTAGTGGTGTATGCCTCATCTATTTTCGGCAGTTGCGCATGGAGCTTCTCAATGAACTTATCAACCACATGACCCAGCGTTTCGGAGCCACCCATGCGGCTGTATATCGGTGACTGATCAACTGAATCCAGTGTTGCTGTCGGTAATACCGGTTGTGTAGTGACGGGTGTGGTGGCAATAACAGGCTTTGCCGCCACTGTACTCTCACCGCCTAGCAAATCACCGAGTAGCCGGGTCAGCGCCTCCAAATCAATCGGCTTAGTCATGTAGTGTGAAAAACCTGAATTCAGAATGCGTTCTTCATAACCTTTCATCGCATTTGCAGTGAGCGCAATGATGGGTTGTTTAAGGCCGTTGTCACGCATGGTTTTTGCCGTTTCATAACCATCCATTACCGGCATCTGAATGTCCGACATAATGATGTCATATTGATTTTCCTGTGACATCTGCACACCGATGGCACCGTTTTCCGCGGTTTCCGATTGAATGCCAAGATCTGATAACACCAGCGTTATAAGTTCGCGGTTTTCAGCAGCGTCGTCTATGACCAGTATCTTCGATGGTGGGAACACCCACTGCATGGTCTCCTGAGCGTCATCGCTTTCTGACATTCTGCGCTTGATATCATCCGGGCTTATCAGTTCTATACCTTCGAGAGATCCCGTTTCAACCTTTGCAGTAAAAGTGGTGCCAACGTTCATCTCACTCTTTACGGTGATGTCACCACCGAGCGCACCTGCCAGTTTTTTACTGATCGCAAGACCGAGCCCTGTGCCTCCAAAGCGTCGTGTGATGGAAGAGTCTGCCTGTACAAACGGTTTAAAAATCGCACCGAGCTGTTTGTCGTTCATACCGATTCCGCTATCAACCACATCGATAGCCAGCATGGTTTTATTGGCCTGTTGTTCAGTTCTGAGAACAATCTGAACACCACCCTGATCGGTAAATTTAATGGCATTACCGACCAGATTGGTAACGATCTGACGCAACCGTGAGCTGTCACAGGTAATGGTTTCAGGAAGTGGCTGTGGAATGACAATGTCGAGCGAGATTGACTTCTCTTCCGCCCGTACATTCAGCACCTGAACTACTTCATGCGCAACCATGTAGGGTTTGCATTCGATGCTCTCTATTTCCAGTGCTCCCGACTCAACCTTGGAAAGGTCCAGTACATCATTGATGAGCTCAAGCAGGTGCTTCCCGCTACTGGAAATAGTCCCAAGGTGTTTTTGCCAGTTTGTGTCAGAACCACCGGTACCGCGCTTTAAGACCTCGGTAAAGCCGAGAATCGCAGTCATCGGTGTGCGAATCTCGTGACTCATGTTAGACAGAAAGCTGGTCTTGGCGTGATTTGCCTCTTCAGCGGCATCGCGTGCAAGGCGCAACTCTTTTTCCTTCTCTTCGAGTTCGGTGATGTCATCAAGACTGATCAGCACGCCATTGGCCGTTTTACCGGTAATGATTGGTGAGCAGTTAACCAGAAACTTATGCCATTCGCCGCTGTGATTTTTTAACCATAGCGGTTCGCCACGCAGGGTTTCCTTGTTTTGCAGTGCAACCAGCCAGGGAAAGTTTTTGTTGTGCTGTGACTGGTCTGAAATCTCCTCGGGATGGATGTCACCGATGTGCCAGCTGAAGCTCGACGCATTTTTACCAAGTATGTCGTCGCTGGCCTGTCCGGTAATTTCCTGAAATGCTTTGTTGGCAAGGACCACACTGGATTTTCTGTCAATAACTAACAGTGCTTCTGCCAGTGTGTCGAGCGCCGATCGCACTCTGCCCGGCACCGCCTGTGAAGGATTGAGTGCTTTGAGCATGCGACCAAGGTACAGGTAGAACATAATGAAGCAGATCGCTCCGGCGAATGCGATCAGTGAGAATCTTGAGTGGCGGGCATAATTCAGCCAACCCTGGCCTTCAGCGCGTTCAAAAAATAGAACAATCTCACCCCAGGTCTCGTTATTTTGAAGAATGGGTAGTACGACGCGACGTTCTGTTGACTCGGCACCCGATTCCGTTGTGACAATTGAACTATCACCAAAGATCAGTGGCTGCGGATCAGATTGCCTTTTAATACTGGCAGCAAGCAGATCAGGGTTGCGCTTGATACTGAATTCAAGATTTTCGGCAACACTTGAGTAGTCTTCATTGGCCAGAAACAACGTGCTGCTGGAAGCTATCGCTTCGGCCAGTATGATACGTCCGTTGATAACGGCTTGTTTGCGATCCGGCACCAGGTTAAGCATTACTGCCAGCAGGATGACCGAAGTCACAATAGAGGTGAGGCCCATGGCCAGATGAAATTTTGCTGATAGTTTTTTCATCGGTTCAAGGTCTGTTGTCGGTGCGCAATTTTAGTCATCCTGTTATCGACTACGACCTGTCGCAGAAATGTCTGAGGTTTCAGAGTGTGTCGTTGTGTGGTTTTTCGACGCAGGTCCGTCTTTTGAGTCGACCATATCGTGCAGCGACTCATCATCGGCGCTGTCGTCACCGGTGTCGGTGTTGTGTAACACCGGTAGTGGATCAATCATTCTCCAGGCAGGCAGAGACGTCAGAACGCTGCTAATCAATACTCCGCCTCTCAGTAGCCAGACGATATAACCAATTGACAGGCTCGCAGATACACTGGTGACACCGGTGGTGACCTGTAGTGCGAAGTTGCTGTTTTCGTTCATACCCTGCTTGTTGGAATTGAGTTGCTGTGCCAGTCCCCCATTCGATGAATCGAGTATCAGGTTGTCGAGTTGAAAGAGATCTTCAAGCGGTGGAATGGTGTCTACCTGAATTGACTCAAAAGCTTCTGAGTCCGTACGCACCTCATTGATTTTATTGTGTTGCTGAAGTGCCAGCGCTACCAGAGGTTCGTAGTCCGTTTCAACATCGGAGATTGAATAAATCAGCTCAAGGGCTTCGGCAGGTTCCTCGTCCTTTTCAAAACTCTCCGGGTTGTTGGCAAAGCCGGCGAAAGACTGAGCCGAGCTATCCGTACTTCCAATAGCCACATTGGCTGGTGGTTCAGCGTTTGAATTGTCTTGTTCCGGCGCTAGAGCTGCCCCCAGCGCGGGTTCGTTACTGTTAGGTGTAACTTCAATTAAAATATCGGTAAACACAGATTCTTCACTGCTGTCAGTGGCAACCAACCTGACAATAAATATACCGTCGCGTGGCGGTGTTCCGCTGATTGCCATGGTGTTTTGATTGAAGCTGAGCCATGCAGGAGTCGGGCGACCGTCCGGAGTGGTCATTTGAATTGCCAGTGTGTCGTCGGGATCCGGATCGCTAAACAGGTCGGGAGGAAGTGCTATCTCGGAAAACTGTCGCTCTGCCACTTTATACTGGCCGACAGAATTAGCTGTTGGCGGATCGTTTACCGGGATGACCGTAATGTTTACCTGCGCTGTGTCCTGCAATTCCCCGTCAGATATCAGGTAGGTAAAATGATCAATTGCGGTTTCGCTGCCATCATGCGTGTAGAGAAAGCTGCCGTCAGTGTTAAGCGCTATGCTTCCATGAGCAGGTGCACTGATCAATGTGGTAATCAGTGAATCATCAGGGTCTATGTCTGAATCGTTATTAGTGACAGCGTCATTCAGGGTTGAGCCCTCAAATGCAGAGAAATTGTCATCCCTGGCGGCTGGTGCGTCATTTGTTGCCAGTACTGAAAATACAAATTTTGTTGGTATCGAGCTGGTGTTGGTGCCGCCATTTTCAGTGTTGCCATTATCTCTAACAGTGAATTCGAAAGCAGCGTATCCTTCGCCAAATGCATCGGTTTCAGGGGTAAAATGAAACGCACCGGATTCAATGTGTTCTGCCGTGACTTCGGTGCCGGGTGCCACTGGTGCGTCATTAAGTGTCAGACTGCCGCGTTCTGGCGAAGCACTAATGATAAGTGTATCCAGATCATTTGCTATCGTACCGTCGAGATTATCGGAAAAGTCAAAATCGTTTAGTCCGAAGGTGTATGTTGAGTCTTCGTTTAGTGCAATGCTCGCATTAGCAACTGAAGGTGCGTCGTTAACCGCAATGACATTCAAGGTAAGTACATTGGCGTTTACTGAAGTGTTCTGGTTAATTCCGCTATCAATCACATAAAAGGCAATTTTTGCGTAATTCTCACCATTGGTGTTTTCATCTGGTAGAAAAATCAGTTGTCCATTATTGATTTCGTTAGCCGGGACTATCTCTCCAATTTCTACCGGATTGGCGTTATAAGACAACACACCGTTTTGTGGAAGTGCAGCAATTTTGATTGCCGTAAATGTGTCATTGTCTAGATCATTAAACCCAAGCATATCTGCCTGAATAATCAGTGGTGTATCTTCGAATGTTGATGCAGTGTTGTCTGAAGCTTGTGGTGCGTCGCTGACTGGAACGATATCAATCAGAATGCTGGCAGCTGTTATGGAAGTATCAATTCCACCGTCGGCACTGCCGCCATCATCTGTGATCAGAAAGTCAATGCTGGCAATGCCTGCGCCGTTGATATTTTCCTGTGGCAGGTATTGTAGATTCCCGTTCATGAGTTCGGTGGCTGTTATGCTATCTCCGTTATTCACCGGCGTATTGCCAATGATCAGCGTACCGTTAAGAGGAATCTGTGTAATCTGCACCTTATTTAGCGAATGATCTTCGAGGTCAGTAAATTGAAAATGCACCGGCTTCAGAGTGAAGTCGGTATCTTCAATCACCACTATGGTTCCTGCGTTAGCCACCGGAGCGTCGTTTACGGAAGTAACGTTAATGACTAACTGGCCAACATCGACCGATGTAGCTAGTCCCCCATATGCGGTCCCTCCGGTATCTGTAATGTTGAAGGTAAATGACGTATCACCATTAAAATCAGCTGGCGGATGGTACATTAATCTGCCCGCGTTAATGTCAGCAGGACTGATCGAGTCACCCGGAGCCGCCAGTACATTGTCAACGTATAAAGAGCCGGCTCCGGGCAGCGTTTCTATGGCAATGCTGTGTATAGAATGATCTTCCACATCGCTGAATCTGAAGTCAGCGAGTTTGAGTACGTAAGCATTGTCTTCAGCCGTAGCAACGGTCAGATCATTATTAATAACAGGTGGATCGTTTACACCGGTATTGGTAATTGTTACCGTATTTGGTGTGGGATCAGTGTCTGTTCCGCTATGTAAGGTTCCCCCGTTGTCCTGCAGGGCGATCTGAAATCCGGTGATTCCGGTCAGGTTTGTGTTGGCAGGTGGCTGGTAGCGCAGATTTCTGTTATCCAGATCAATCCTGCTAATAACATCACCCTTGGTCACTTTATTGCCATTAAGCTGGAGTGAACCTGTACCTGGTTCAGTGATGATATGCACGGCGGTAAAGGCATGGCCCTCTGCTGTATCTGTAAATCCGAAATCTGTGGTATTAAAAGTATGGGTTGTACCTTCAAACACCTCTATTGAGAAGTTGTCGCCGGCAGGTGGGTCGTTAACCGGTTTAATAACCAGTTCTCTGGTTAAGGTGTTACTCGATTTGTTACCGTCGTACACTGAAAAACTAATTTCTCTTGGTAACTCGGAAGGGTTGTCACCGTTGTGTTCAAAAGTGACCGATTGCAGCGCTGATACATACTCACTGATATTCGCCGTGCCGCTCAGACTTAACACACCCGCGACCGGGTCAAAGTTACCGGTAATGCCCGACTGATTGATAAATCCCAGTTCGTCTTTTCCAGTAACAAAGTTGCTGATAATGGTGACAGTTGCAGAATCAATCATGCTGTTGTCTGCATCCTGTATTGTCAGGTTTTTA
Source organism: uncultured Granulosicoccaceae bacterium (assembly GCA_937931165.1). Classification (GTDB taxonomy): domain Bacteria; phylum Pseudomonadota; class Gammaproteobacteria; order Granulosicoccales; family Granulosicoccaceae. The sequence goes on along the minus strand of CALHCI010000151.1, from coordinate 106 downwards.
GTCACGGTAACTGGTGAAGCATTTTCGGTGTAGCTCGCACTAGTGCTTTCTATATTTAAAATTACCGGTGAGTTATTGACCTGATTAACCAGCATCTGCCGTATGA
>CALHCI010000150.1 GCA_937931165.1 uncultured Granulosicoccaceae bacterium | reverse complement strand
AAGTCAGTGAAAATCACACTCTGCGCTGTGTTATCTTTCATCTGTGAAGGTCCCTGGTGTGTGGAAAAAACGTGTCGTAACGCTCTTTCTAACATATCAGAGACCTTCGCTCTCATACCTTCATGAATTATTCAGGCTAGGAGCCTGGCCGCTCGAAGAATTTTTTCATACCATCGAGCCAGCCTGAATGACGCGGAGTATGTTTGTGACCTTTTTTACCCGAAAGCGTTTCACGCAACTGCTCGAAGAGCGCTTTTTGATCAGAAGTCAGATTGACCGGCACCTCAATCTGAATACGACACAACAAATCACCTGCAACACTGTTGCGCACCGGTTTAACACCCTTGCCGCGCATCCTGAATACTTTATCGGGCTGCGTGCCGGGTGGAATTTTTAAATTAACGCGGCCGGTAAGTGTTGGCACTTCAAGTTCACCGCCAAGGCTTGCAGTAATAATATCTATTGGCACTGTGCAATGAAGATCGTCGTCGTTGCGCTCGAAAATTTCGTGCTTCTTTACCTGCACCAGTACATACAAGTCACCGGCAGGGGCATTCTTTTCACCAGCTTCGCCCTCACCTGACAGCCGGATTCGATCACCGGTATCAACACCGGCGGGTATTTTCACCGACAGTGTTTTCTGTTCTTGCACCCGGCCCGCACCACGGCACTTGGTACAAGGGTCACTGATCTGCTCGCCGTTACCGCGACAGGTTGGACAAGTTTGCTGCACAGAGAAAAAACCCTGCTGCATACGCACCTGACCCATTCCACCACAGGTTTCGCATTTCACCGGTTTGGTGCCGGGTTTCGCACCACTACCGTCACACAAATCACAGGCAACCTGGGTGGGTATTTTTAGTGTTTTCTCGAGCCCGGCGACTGACTCTTCGAGTGTCAGGTCGAGGTTGTATTGCAGATCGGCGCCGCCGCGCGCCCGGCTGCGACCGCCACGACCACCACCGCCTCCACCAAAAATGTCTCCGAACACATCGCCAAAAATATCACTGAAGTCCGCACCTCCAAAGCCACCTGCACCGCCACCGGAGGCAGAGTTACTGACGCCTTCATGTCCAAAGCGATCGTAGGCGGCGCGTTTCTCCGGGTTGCCCAGCACTTCAAATGCTTCTTTGGCTTCTTTAAATTTTTCTTCGGCCTCGGAGTCCCCGGGATTACGGTCAGGGTGATACTTCATTGCCAGTCGACGATACGCCTTTTTGAGCTGTGCATCGTCAGCGTCCCGGGAGACACCTAACAACTCATAGTAATCCTGCTTCGCCATGAATCTATCGCCTTTAAAATACAAAAATCCGGAGGCGTCGAATGACGGCCCCGGATCAGGTTTTACTCTTGATGTAAGAGTTGGTTAGTTTCGCATTGGTCTACGCCAACATTGCCTTACTTATTGTTGTTGTCGTCTTTGACTTCTTCGAACTCTGCATCGACAACATCATCACCTGCCGGTGCTTCAGAAGCACCATCGGCATCAGCGCCGGCGTTTTCACTCGATGCCTGAGCATAGGCTCTTTCAGCGAGTTTGCCTGAAGATTCTGTCAAAGCCTGCAGCTTCGCTTCGATGGCGTCTTTGTCGTCACCGCTGAGTACTTCACGCAGATCAGCAATCCGGGACTCGATTTCTTTTTTCTCGTCTTCTGTTACTTGCTCACCCAGATCAGTCACCGACTTCTCTGTTGCGTGAATCATGTTTTCAGCCTGGTTGCGAACATCGACCAGCTCTTTAAGCTTGCGATCATCCTCGGCATGCGCTTCGGCGTCTTTGACCATCGCTTCGACTTCTTCATCTGAAAGACCACTTGAAGCCTTAATCACAATGGATTGTTCTTTACCTGTTGCTTTGTCTTTGGCAGAAACATTAAGAATACCATTGGCGTCGATGTCAAAGGCTACTTCAATTTGCGGCATACCGCGCGGCGCCGGTGGTATGTCTGACAGATCAAACTTGCCCAGCGATTTATTACCACCTGCCATCTCGCGCTCGCCCTGCAACACATGCACGGTTACTGCAGTCTGGTTGTCATCAGCTGTTGAGAACACCTGCTGTGCCTTGGTAGGAATAGTGGTGTTTTTGTCGATCAGCTTGGTCATGACACCGCCCATGGTTTCGATACCAAGAGACAGTGGTGTAACGTCGAGCAGCAACACGTCTTTAACGTCGCCACCCAGTACACCGGCCTGAATAGCAGCACCCATGGCAACCGCTTCATCCGGGTTCACATCACGGCGCGGTTCTTTACCGAAGAAGCCTTTAACTTCGTCGAAAACCTTGGGCATACGAGTCTGACCACCGACCAGAATCACATCGTCGATTTCAGACGCACTGAAGCCGGCATCTTTAAGTGCAACCTTGCATGGCTCTATAGTGCGCTTGATCAGATCTTCTACCAGCGACTCAAGTTTGGCTCTGGTGATTTTGATATTCAGGTGCTTGGGACCGGACGCATCGGCAGTAACGTAAGGTAGATTGACATCAGTCTGCTGACTTGAGGACAGTTCAATTTTTGCTTTCTCTGCCGCTTCCTTCAGCCGCTGCAGTGCCAGCGGGTCGTTATGCAAATCGACACCGTTTTCTTTCTTGAATTCATCTGCAAGGTATTCGATCAGGCGGTTGTCAAAATCTTCACCACCAAGGAAGGTGTCACCGTTGGTGGACAACACTTCAAACTGGTGCTCGCCGTCAATCTCTGCGATTTCAATGATTGAGATATCGAAGGTACCGCCACCCAGATCGAATACTGCAATCTTGGCGTCGCCACGTTGCTTGTCGAGACCATAGGCCAGTGCTGCCGCGGTAGGCTCGTTGATGATTCTTTTTACATCGAGACCGGCGATCTTACCGGCGTCTTTCGTTGCCTGGCGCTGCGAGTCATTGAAGTAAGCGGGCACGGTGATTACCGCTTCAGAAACCGACTCGCCCAGGTACTCTTCAGCGGTCGACTTCATTTTCATCAGTACGCGAGCAGACACCTCTGGCGGGGCCATTTTCTCGCCGTTTGCTTCTACCCAGGCGTCACCGTTGTCGGCCTTTACAATGTTATAAGGCACCAGCTTGATGTCTTTCTGTACCGCTTCTTCATCGAAGCGACGACCGATCAATCGCTTGACCGCGTACAAGGTGTTTGTCGGGTTGGTGACAGCCTGGCGCTTTGCCGGCTGCCCGACCAGTACTTCATCATCGCCGGCAAAGGCAACGATTGAAGGCGTGGTGCGATCACCCTCGGAATTCTCAATGACTCTGGGAGTACCGCCTTCCATCACTGCAACGCAGGAGTTCGTGGTGCCCAGATCTATACCAATTATTTTACCCATGACTAGTGTCTCCGAAACTGCATAAAGCAGAGTTATTCTTTAATGTTAGCTAAAGTAAGGCTAGGTTTATTTAATTCAACACAAAATGCATGGTTATTTTGCGATGATGACCATGGCCGGGCGCAGCAGACGATCATTCAGCGTATAACCCTTCTGCATAACGCTAAGCACTGTGTTGGCCGGCTTGTCGGTGTTCTCTTGCACACTGATCGCCTGATGCAGATCGGCGTCGAATTTCTCACCCACCGGATCTACTTCGGCGATGTTAAATTTCTCAAGGGCCTGCGTGAGCATTTTTAGCGTCAGCTCAGTGCCTTCGGCAATTTTTGCCACATCAGCCTCTTCGGTGGCGGCTGCCGCCACACCGAGTTCGAGGGTGTCACGAACCGGCAGCAATTCCATGGCGATTTTGTCGAGCGCAAACTTGTGCGCTTTTTCCAACTCACGCGTCTGGCGCTTGCGCAGGTTTTCCATCTCTGCACGGGTGCGCAGTACGGCTTCCCAGTTTTGTTCTGCTTTTTCATTAGCCGATTCAAGCTGATTTTTCAGAACATCTACCTCTGACTCGGGTGCTTGTTCTTCCTCAGTCTCTGTTGCCTGCGTTTCCTCGCTCCCTTCATGCGGTGCATCTTGTTGGGCATCGGGGGCTGTTGAAGCGTCGGTGCCTGCCGGTGCTTCTCCTTCCACGGACCCGTTGGTCTCGTGCATAGGGTCCGCAGAGGCTTTTTCTCGCGACATCCAGAATCTCCAGTGAATTAGTGTGTTAGGTAAATGGTTGAGTAGTCAGGCAATTACTGACGTCGGTGTATATGAAGACTACGAAGCGGAATTCAAGGCAGCACTAATAAGTTTAGACGTCACATCGACCACAGGTACCACCCGATCATAGGCCATGCGAGTCGGGCCGACGACACCGAGGATTCCTACCACCTCTCCATTCACTTCATAGGTGGAGGTGACCAGGCTACACATGCCGAGCAAATCGTAGCCAGACTCCTGACCGATGAATATCTGCACACCGTCTGCCGAGATACATCGTTCGAGCACGTGGTAGATATCGCGCTTTTCTGCAAAAGCATCAAACAGGTGGCGCAGGTTTTCGACATCAGACAGCTCGCTGAAATTCATGAGGTTAGTCTGCCCGGCAACAATCACGTCTTCATCATCGGGATCATCATCGTTGTCAAAGACGCGACCGGCCATCGATATCATGTGCTGCATTTGCTCGTTCATGCTGGCGCGGGTTTTATCCAGTTCGGTGCGAACCATATCGCGTACTGAGACCAGATCTTTTCCGGCGTACTGCTGATTGAGAAAATTCGCCATCTCCTGCAATTCGCTGGAGGTGTAGTCCCGATCAAGCGTTAGTATCCGGTTTTGTACGTTCTTTTCATTGACTACCAGAATCACCAGTACCCGGTGCTCAGACAATGGCAGAAATTCTATCTGGCGGAAGATGGTCGCACCGCGCTTCGGCAAGGTGACCACGCCGGCCATGTTGGTGAAACCGGAAAGATAATTAGTCGCGTGTTTGAGCAGGGATTTATCATCCTGATCGGGGGTTAGCTTGTTTTTCAGCACGTCTATGTCAGAGTCGACGATCGGCTGCACCTCGAGCATGGTGTCTACAAACAATCTGAACCCGTCACAGGTGGGCACGCGACCCGCCGAAGTGTGTGGTGCAGCAAGCAAGCCGATTTCTTCGAGATCGCCCAGCACATTGCGCACAGAGGCGGCACTGACGGCGACTCCCGGCATTTTCGATAACGTGCGCGAGCCAACAGGCGAGCCATCCTGAATGTATTGCTCGACAAGCAGCCGGAATATTTGCTGCTCGCGTTCGCCTATTTCCCGAATTGGTGTAAAGTTGCCCATCTTTGTTTTCGAGACTTACCGGTGAATGAAACGGTGCGGGATATTGGTGCCAGGAGACGTGATTTCACCTGATAACTTCAACCCGTTAACTATAAACTAGTGGCTGAGAGCAACAATTTCCAGTTTGGCCGTCGCTATTCTGTCGCTTGCCAGCCGGACTGTCACTCACTTTTACACATGCCACTTACCCGGCGGATTATTCCAGAAATATGATAGTACGCAAACGAACAAATGGTGTTCGTGTCGAAAAAACTGTGATTGGCGGCGACAATCCGGTGGTTGTGCAGTCGATGACCAACACAGACACCGCCGATATCATACGGACAACCAACCAGGTTGCCGATCTTGCCCGCGCCGGATCAGAGCTTGTGCGCCTGACCGTCAACAATGATGAAGCCGCCCGCGCAGTGCCGGAAATTCGTGATCGACTGCTCGCGATGGACTGTGATGTACCGCTGGTCGGTGATTTCCATTTCAACGGGCACAAGCTGCTGTCCAATCATCCGGACTGCGCCGAGGCACTGGCAAAGTTTCGCATTAATCCGGGCAATGTCGGCAAAGGCAAAAAGCGCGATGATCAATTTGCCTCGATGATCGAAATCGCCGCAAAGCTCGATAAGCCAGTCCGCATTGGCGCTAACTGGGGCAGCCTTGATCAGGAACTGCTGGCACGCATGCTGGACGATAATGCCAGCGCAGAGTCACCACTGCCGTTGTCACAGATTTATCGTGATGCGGTCATTCGCTCGGCACTTGAAAGTGCTGCTGCAGCAGAAAATATCGGATTGGGGGCTGACCGGATCATTGTCAGCTGCAAAATGAGCCGGGTGCAGGATTTGATTGATGTCTACCAGACGTTGTCAGAGTCTTGCAACTACGCATTGCATCTTGGTTTGACAGAGGCCGGCATGGGCAGCAAAGGGATTGTCGCCTCTACCGCTGCACTCGCCGTACTGCTGCAACAGGGCATTGGCGATACGATCCGGATCTCACTGACACCAGAACCCGGTGGCGACAGAACCCGTGAAGTCATCGTGGCGCAGGAAATACTGCAGACCATGGGGCTGCGTTCGTTCACCCCGATGGTCACCGCCTGCCCCGGTTGTGGACGAACCACCAGTACGGTGTTTCAGCAACTGGCAGAAGATATCCAAAGCTACCTGCGTAATGCAATGCCGGAATGGCGGCGTACCCGATCCGGTGTCGAAGATATGACCGTTGCGGTGATGGGCTGCGTGGTGAATGGTCCCGGAGAGAGCAAGCATGCCAATGTTGGCATCAGTCTGCCAGGTACAGGTGAACGACCGGTAGCACCGGTGTATGTCGATGGCGAAAAAACTGTCACGCTGAAAGGCGACAATATCGCTGCCGAATTTCAGGACATTGTGCAGCGCTACGTTGTCGACAATTACTCAGAGCAACACTGACCGGCTGCGTTCAATTGGGCTGGAAAAACCCGACTTCCGGTATGAATCGACCGATCATGCGCTGATTATTGGCGCAGGGTTAGCCGGATGTGCAACGGCTAAAGTCCTGGCTGCCAACGGCATGCGGTGCACGGTATTTGATGCCAACAGCACCATCGCCAGCGCCACATCAGCTGTGCCCATGGCGATTTACCGACCTCATACCGGAGGTGCACAATCATTAGAACAAGCGTATTTGCTTAGTGGCTACGAACGATTACTGAAAGATTTCGAAGATTCCGGCACCACACCGGATGTACAAGGCCTGTTGGAGTTACTGAAGCAAGGTCAGCAAATGCCTGCTAATCAACACTGTCAAACGGCGTCCTCAGCCAAGGCGCGCCAGCTGACCGGTAACGCCGTGACTGATGCTGCGATGCATCTCGCGTCTGCCGGCGCGATTAATCCTGCCGGCCTGTGCAGCAGGTGGATCACCAATCCACGAATCACCGTGAAAACCGGTACCTTTATTAAATCGATCACGCAGAAATCCGGAGACTGGATTGCAAGCGACAAAAACGGGCAAACCGTTGGCCGGGGACAACTCGTGGTACTGGCAAATGCACAGGCCGCGAAGCATTTTGTCGCAGAACTCGCCCTGATTCCTGCAAAAGGTCAGATTAGCTGCTTTTCCGGGACAACGTCCAATCCGAACGGCCCGGTCATTTGTGATCGTGGCTACGTGATTCCGACACCTGCGGGTATCTGGGCCTGTGCCACCTTCCACCGCGGCATTGAAAATTCGACACCAACGCCGGAAGATGATGCTAAAAACCATCATTTTTGCCGCCGATTTTACGCCGTACACCCCGCCGCTCACCGATCATGGGCAGGTGTCAGAAGCACCACACTGGACAGAATGCCGTTAATCGGCCCGGTGCCGCAAATCGACCATATTCATACGGCCTACGCCGATCTTCATCATGGGCGGGCAAACCAGCACTTCCCCAAAGCCCTGTATCAGCGGGGCATTTTCACTTTCGTTGGCCTCGGCGCGCGCGGTGTGGTGCAGGCGCTACACGGCGCAAATTGCCTCGCAGATATCGTTTTTGGTCGCAACGCTCTGGACGAGAAGACTCGATTGGCTATTCATCCGGCCCGATTTCTCATAAAAGAGAAACGTCAACGGCCCGGCTGATTGCAATCCGACCGTGAAGCCTGCAGCCAAATCGCCGTTAACAGGGTATGCAGGAAGAAACGATCAACAAGGAATCCCGGGCTCCAGTGCAACCGCAGTCCGGCAGAAAAGCCCTCATTTTCGTTGTAGCTGGCGCTGTTCTGTTCAGTGTCATCCAGCGATTGATGCTGGATTTTCGCGCAGGTCACATGGATGAGTACGACTACCTTTTTGTCGGTAAGGCATTACTGAGCAATCTGGAATGGCCAACGTACACCTATATTTTCGGCGCTAACTTCAGCTGGTATCTGTTTGGTTTTGCAGAACAGTTACTCGGTGGTCTTACCGGTGCACGGGTAGTCTCTGCACTGCTCGGTGTGGTTTCACTGCTGGGGATATTCACGCTGACCAAAGCTGTCTGGCATTGTCAAAAAACCGCATGGGTTGCGGTATTGCTGATGGCCTTGCAGTCGAGCCATATATTCATTAGTAAAATCGCCACTTATGACTCGGTGAGTTTTACGCTGTTTATTCTCTCACTGACCCCGCTGTATCTTGCCAGTGGCGCCAGCACTCACCACATCACCGACCGAAAGGCCCTGCTACTGCTGTTTACAGGATCTTTGCTGCTGCTGGCAGCTGTTCTCGCAAAATATACAACTATTGCCTATGTGCCGTTTATCGGGTTAGCACTGTTGTTCTCTTCAGTGAGAGCGACGTTGATATATGCCTTAATTACGGGTGTCGGAATCACCTTGTTTGTGTATATACACAAGGTTGATTTAACCGTTCTGTACAACATTCAAATCAACGGTATTCACGGTGCAAATGCAACGTATCGGGATATAGTATCCAGATCACTCAACGGCACCTGGCTGCTGTTGCTGCCAACACTTGCCGCGGTTATGCACGCAAGATCCAACAAGGCAGCCGACTCAAAACCATTCAACACGTTGCTTTGGCTATTGTTTCTGGCAACACCGTTGATCATTTACCACCTGCAAGGGCGCAACCTGATATCCCTGTATAAGCACCTGAATTATGCGAATGCATTTCTGAGCATTGCAACCGCATGGATGGTGATGCTGGTTATCGACACAAAACCATGGCGGTCTTCGAGAATCTTCCAGTACCGTTCACAGATTCTTGCCACACTAACCATCATTTATGCATCCGTTAACGCCTACCAGTTGAGAGCAACCGAGAATGGATACCCGGATATGCAAGGGATGCTTGATCATCTGGAGTCGGCAACGATGGCTACCGGAAGCATTCTCAGCGAAGACCCGTACCTGTTCCGATATAAAGAATTCGAGGCGATGTCTCAGCAGGATATCAAAGAGACTACCTGGCTGGATAACGACAGCGACGGTAACTATACACTTCAGGATGTGAACGACGCTGCATGGGACAGAAAGTTTGAATACATTCTACTGACCGATGCCATTCATCCGGAGCACAATAAGACACTTCGCAATATCCTGTCTCAGCGTGGATACGAACTCGAATACTCGCAACCCTACAGTCTGTCACCGGTGATGACAGCACATACTGACGGAAAAATAAGTTTGTACAAACGCGGCGAACAAATCGCCACCATTGACCAGTAACCCTGGTCATCCGGGAACTTATTGTGACGTACTGCAACAAATTTATGCCAGAACACAGACACAGCACTAAAATTTTTCGTCTGATTGCCGAAACACTTCACGTTCCCGGGCAGAGGCATCATCTATGACCATGACAGCTACCACAGTAATGCTGGTGATGATGACCATCATGTGCACAAGCACCGCGCAAATTCTTCAAAAACAAGCCGCGATGGAACTTAACGCTGGCGACAACAGCAAAACCGGCCTGTTAAACCCCGACATCATGAAAAGCATGGCGTTGTTAGGCTGCGGAATGGGATTGTGGCTGTTGGTGTTAAACAGGATGGATGTCAGTGTGGCGTACCCGCTACTGAGCGCAAATTTCATTGTCGTTCATTTGCTCGCCCGCTGGAAACTGGGAGAAGAGATCACCGCAAATCGCGTGATCGGTTCGGTCATTATTATTGCGGGCATGGCTTTTCTGTTTTCTGGTTCAACTCAGTGATCAGCCTCTGCGCACTCATCGTGGCGATTGCCGCAGGAGCGCTTGCCCAGCTTTCAATGAAGGCCGGGCTGATAGAAATGACTTCTGTTTTACCCAATGGAATGCTTATTTTTGGACTGGGTTGCTACGCACTGGCCATGGCAGCCTGGATAATCGCGCTGAAGAAATATGATCTGGGCTTTGCCTACCCGTTGTTAAGTCTCGGCTATGTACTGGTGTATGCAGGAGCATTTTACTGGCCCGGCCTGGAGGAAACGATCACCTGGAATAAGACAATTGGACTGTCGCTAATTGTTTTAGGCGTAACAATATCTGCACATAATAATAAAATCGGCAGGCGGATTCGACATGACAGTACCAGACAAGTTTAGCGTTACCGTCGTCATTCCGGTCTACAACGAGCAGGAGCGCATTGCTGCGTCACTGTACGACATTAAAGATTATTTGGACAAACAGGAGTATCAGTCAAACGTTCTTGTCATAGACGACGGCAGTAGTGATATGACAACCGAGATCGTTAAGTTTGTAGATATTTACGGTTCCGAGTTTAACTCACAGAAAATTGGCGTCCTTGAAGAGAACGTTAAAAACGTAGGAAAAGGTTACTCCATTGCAAAAGGGCTGTTGCTTGCCGAGGGTGACATCATTGTGTTTACCGATGCCGACTGCTCTACACCTATATCTGAAATAGATAAACTTATCGAGAAGATTCAGCAGGGCTACGATGTTGTTATAGGATCGAGGCACCTGAAAGACTCACGTGTGAGTGGCCGCGGGATAGGCAGATCATGCATGAGTCGTGGTTTTAACTTTATTGCAAGACTCATCCGTCTTTTGGAGGTAAAAGACAGCCAATGCGGCTTTAAAGCATACACCAATGAAGCAGCAAGAAAGATTGCAGCGGAGCAAAAAACCTATGGCTTTTGTTTCGATGTAGAACACTTGCACATCGCAAAAAAACTGCACTGCAAGGTGACGGAAGTACCGGTCAGGTGGAAACACGATAATAGATCGACGGTCTCGCCCTTCAGCGATTCAATTGCGATGTTTTTTGAACTTATGAAGATACGCATAATTCACCGTAATTTGTAAGTCTACCGACCACCCCGGTCGGATACCGCCACTCTCTACGAGGCCAGATTGTAGGGAGACATTAAAACAGACATGTAAGGAATAATATCTGTGAGAAAGTTACTCGCGGTACCTGTGCTCCTGTTCGCTCAGAGTACATGGTCAGCTCCGTTTGACTCCTGCCCTGCCCAGGCTTTCCTGACGCAGGGATCAAGATCGCAAACCTATGCGGTAGATCTTTTAACCGGTGACTATCGTATGCTCGCCGAAGACATGAAGACAATTAAGTCCATCAATGGACTCGGCTTTAATCCCCAGGATAAATACATTTATGGATGGAGCTACGAATTTGGACGCCCGGCTCGTGTGCATTCAGACTTCTCTATTGAAGCACTTAATGTAGACAACATATCCTTTGCCAATTTTTACGTTGGTGACGTACACCCGACCAACAATCACTATTACGTGTACCGCAAAGGCGCGAGCTATGGCTTGTATCGCGTACAGCTTGATGAGACTGCACCAGACTATCTGGAGATGACTCGTGTCATCGATGGCGCAAGTTTATCTATGCGTGTAGCCGACATGGCAATTAACCCTGCTGATGACTTTGGCTACGCCGTTTCAAGCACCGGAGAACTATTTCAGATTGACCTCGAAACCGGCGCCGGCTCTGTATTGAGCAACGTCGGGCAATCCGGCGGATTCGGCGCTGCCTACTTTGATCCGGAAGGTAACCTGTACATTGGCCGTAACAATGATGGATCTATCTTTAGAATTGCGATTGGCGCCGGCAGTTACACCGCTGAGCTTTTTGCCTCCGGGCCATCATCAAACATTAATGACGGCTCTCGATGTGCCACAGCCCCGGTGTCAGGCACTACAGTGACCAATATTGACTTCGGTGATGCACCTGACTCCTACGGCAGTTATCTCGACAGCAATGGCGCACGCCATGGCCTTGATCGTGACCCCGGTATGTATCTGGGTTCGGCTGTTGACAGCGAATCAGAGAGTTCTGCCTACCCGTTGTCGGATGATGATAACGATACTGCTGACGACGAGGACGGTATACAGTTCGCAACGTCTATTGTTGATGGCACCATGGCAGTCATCATGGTTAAGTCATCCGGCAGTGGATATCTGAACGGCTGGATAGACTTTGATTCCGATGGAGCATTCAACGGTTATGATCAGATCATTTATGATCTCCCCATTACCAGCGAAAACCAGGCTGTTTATGTAGAGATTCCGGATGGAGCAGTTCCCGGTAAAACATGGTCTCGCTTTCGGCTTTCGAGTCAAACAGGACTTGAACCTACCGGTGGTGCACCGGACGGCGAAGTAGAAGACTACGCACTTGAAATTCAGGAACAGGATGTCACCGTTAATCACTATCCATCTGCAAACGGCTGGACAACCGTGGCCTTTGAAGACAACTGGCCACTGGAAGGTGACTATGATATGAACGACCTTGTCGTCTATCTGCGAACAGCAGTTGCGCAGAATAACCGCGGTGTTAAGCAGGTGGGTATCTCCGGTGAGATTGCAGCAGTCGGTGCGGCTTATCACAACGGTTTTGCTGTGCGGCTGCCAGGCATTAAGTATGCTGATGTCAATCACGACGAAGTACGTTTTACCGTCAATGGTCAGAGCGTGAGTTGGGCACCGATGGAAACCGGTCGGGATGAAGCAATTCTCATGGTCAGTTACAACTTGTGGGACTATGTAGGTACTGGCGAACACTGTCTGTTCTACCGCACCGAGAACGGTTGTGGTTCATCGATACAGATGAAGTTTGAAGCGCAGATACCTATGCTGGAACCTGTTCGTGCCGTGTTGCCGGGAGTAATGAATCCATTTCTGTTTGCCACACCAGGCGCCTGGCACGGCGGACACTTCTTTACTGCACCGGGCCGTGGATACGAAGTGCACTTAAAGAATCAGGAACCAACCGAAGCGTTCAATATCAGCCTTTTTGATCAACCCGGGGATGATGCCAGCGATATCAGCAATGGCAGTTATTTCCAGACCCAAAACGGCTTACCGTGGGCGCTGGAAATTGGAACGCGATGGGAGTATCCAATCGAGTATCACGACATTAGTCACGCCTACCCGTTGTTTGCTACGTACGCTGAATCGAGCGGTTTGCAAAGCAGTCACTGGTATGCGAGCGATGCAACCAACCGTACTTTTATTTTTGAAAACTAGGGAAAATATCGTGAAAAAAATACTGCTAAGCTCTGCGATAACCGCTTCCCTTGCCGTAATGACCGGCTGTGGCAGCGATAACGGCCAGAACGACCCGCTGCAAACGGCCGCGGCGATGCCCGCAACGGAAACCACACCGGCAACGACTGAGACCGTTACCGGGGAAGTCGATCTGACCGATGTCTCTGATACCAGGACTCTCAGCGTTGCAAAAGAGTTTTCATTCGATACGGCGCAAACCATCGACATCGCTTTTGATCTGGAATCAGCGCGTAACACCGACGCTTCAGTGTCTATTTGCACTGACTACACCCAGGATGGCGACGCATACGACATTGACTACGAGAGTTGTACCGTTAGAGGGCCGATGTACGACGGCGTTTTTAGCCACAGCATGGAAGTAACCAATGAGTTTTCTTCTGTGGTTGCCGTGGTCTGGTTTCTCGATCCGACAATGCCACCGATGTATCGGGAGTTTTCCATCGACACACCACTGGCATCTGCTGAACGCAGCGTTAAATCAGTAAACCAGCGTCGTGTTATTGCCTGGAAATAGTACACCCACCGCAGAGTTGCCGTCCGGCAACTCTGCATCCCAATTGTAAACATCCATTAACCCCTCCCAACAACCGTATCTGATGGAAAAGCCTGTGCTACGTTAGTTGATCGAACTAACGGAGTACCGGTCAGATGAAAAGCATTATTAAGACCCTTGTTGCCACAGGTGCCTGCTGTACGTTGCTGGCTGGTTGCAGTGACACAACGCTAGGCAGTTTCTCCGCCGAAGAGTCATTGCCTGTACAGACTATTCCCAGCATCGGGTTGGCAATCCCTCTGACCTTACCACCTATTAATATTCCACTCGATATTGAACAAACCAGCGGCTATCAAAACGCTAATTTTGACTACGTGACGTTTGTCAGACTGAAGTCGGTAACGCTGGAACTTGACCCCAGTACAGACTCTGACCCACTGGAAGATGGCAACCTTGACGATATGGACTTTATTTCGGAGATGCAGGTATTTCTGAGCGCTGAAATCGATGGTGTCCCGCAGACTGAACTGATTGCCAGCCTGCCGGCGGGTGACCCACAGATCGGCAGCGGTGTCCGTAAAGTAACCCTTACCACCACCGGTGTTGATGTTCTCGATTACATTCAAGCACCAAACGGATACAATATGGCTGTGTCGGTTTCCGGAACAACACCGCTTGATGAAGTGGTGATAGGCGGCTCTGTAAGTTACCGCGTAGGGATTGGATTCCAGTAGCATAATTCTCCCGACACATTGTTCCTTCTCAAACGTGTTCAATGGTCGAATGAAAATCCAACGCTGTTCCAAAAAGCGGCATATAAATCTGAGATATCTGGCGACTATCGTTGGATTGTCTTTCGCTCTCGCCGGCAACGCACAGATTTCCGTCGATGAAATGGTCGGAGCAATTGATCAGTTGATCGCGCAAGATCAACTCGAATCCGCGAAAGAACAACTGGCCGCTGCGCGCGAACTGAACATGAAGGACGAGCGCCTCGATATTCTCGAGCGAAGGCTGGCACTTTTCGATACCCTCGAGGTGCCGGCACTCAATACAACCATCGAAACCATTCCGTCTGCTTCTTCCAACCCTGACACTATTCCTGACCTTGACCGGGTAATTGTGACCGATCTGCTCGACTCTTTAATAATAGCGCTTGAAAACGGTGAGCTCGATAAAGTGCAACAGCTCAGTGAGTCCAGCGAGCAAACAGACGCACTGTTAAAAGCCCTGTTCGCAAACTACGCAAACGTCACCACACGAACATCAGAACTGGTGCTCGATGAAGCCTCTCAGAGTTTTTTTGCAACTCTTGAGTTTCTGGAGCTAAAAACCTTCGATGGCGATATCGCCTACCCTGCAGACAACTGGAATCTTCATGAGTTACGAATCGAGAAGTCTTCTGGTGAATGGCAGAAAATCCGCTGGTAGTTTTAAGAAAAAAACAATGAATCTACTTAAAAACCCGAGCACCTGGCTTGTCTGGCTTTCAACCATGACGCTGTTGTTATCGAGTATTGGCGCAAGCTGGGCACAAACGCTTGCGGCAATAGACTTTGATATCAGCGCTCCGGTGATTAACCATGAGCCGGTCGAACGCGGCACCGCAGGTGAGATGCTGACCATCACAGCAGCGATTGAAGACAACGTTTCGGTCAAAAGTGCGTCAGTCTATTTTCTAACAAGCACCGGCCAGCAATTCCAGCAGGTGTCCATGTCTCCAGACAGCGCTGCATCCGTATGGCTTACGACTATTGACACAGTAGCCGACGACACTCAGGTCAGCTACTACATTGTTGCCGAGGATCAGGAAGGAAATCGAATTCAGAAAGGCGGGCAGACAAACCCGTTTATCGTGACACTGTCAGACACTGAGGTTTCGTTGAGCGCCTCGACAGAAAGCAAGCAACAAACCGGTGACAAAAAGCAATCCAACATCATATTGCTGGTCGTCGGTGTTGTCGCTGCCGGATTGCTGCTCTCCGGTGCAGGTGGCGGTGGCGGGTCAGACGGCGGAACTGTACAGTCAGACGATACCTGCTGCACGGTGACATTTACTGTCGACAGCACAGGGGGTAACTGATGATATTAACTCGCTCAATCAAACAACTTGCCGCCGCTGGCACTTTACTGGTGCTGGCATCATGCTCCGGCAATTCCAGCGGACCCGAAGTTGGCCTCGAACTTCCTGAAAGGATACGCCAGGCAGCCAGTGTCGATCAGCAGGCTGTCACCGCTACCGTCATTATCGGTGATCGACGAGTGGTACTTACTCGCAATGGCGACAAATTTATCGGCACCATCGATGTCTCATCAGGAACGGAATTGTCTTATGTGCTGGAAATCAGCGAGCTGGTAGGTACTGACTCCATTGTGCTTGCGCAAATGACCGGCACCCGTCAGATCACCAACGACACTACCATTAGTCTTTTCCGCAACCAGTACACCTACCCCGACAACGACTCAGATGGTTTTAACAATCTGGCAGAACGAGAGGCAGGCTCGGACCACGCAAACTCCAACTCCACACCAAACAACATTGACGGCACCGACAACACCGATCAGTCACCCGGCGTGCTGCAGTTTGCGAGTGACAGTTACTCTGTTGCAGAAGAAACCGGATCATTGCAGGTCGCGGTCAGACGTTCAAACGGCAGCGATGGCATTGTCAGTGTCGGTTACCGGTTGAGCAACGAAACTGCCATTGCCGGTCAGGACTACGCAGACAGCACTGGCGAACTCATTTGGGCCGATGGTGATAGCAGCAGCAAGGTAATCGACATTAGTGTGTTTACCGACACCGATTTTGAGGGCGACCAAACCTTCGCTGTTAACCTCGTGTCTGCAAGCGGCGGTGCGGCAATTGGCAACGGGTTTGCGCGAATTACCATCCGCGACTCTACTCCAGCCCCGCAGCGCGGCACCCTGCAGCTCTCTGATCGCACCGTCGACATAGACGAAGATGCCGGACTTGTAACCGTACAGGTAGAACGTATTGGTGGTGACGAAGGCCTGGTAACAGTTGATTACCAGACAATTAACGGCACAGCAACAGGGGGCGAAGACTTTAATGCCGTTGATAGCCCCCGCACACTAGCGTGGTCTGACGGCGACGCAGAACCCAAGCGCATCAGTATTGCGATTAACGAAGACACACTCACTGAATCAACAGAAACTTTTAGTCTGACACTAAGCAGTGTGAGAGGCGGTGCAACACTGGGCACTTCAGAGACAACGGTAAGGATTATTGATACCACAATAGAGCAACCACAGAACGGTGAGCTTACCCTCGCAGATAGTGACCAGAGCGTGACAGAAGGTGACACCGCTGAAGTGGTGGTGCAAAGACGCAATGGCAGTGACGGCATAGTGAGTGTGCAATATGTCGTTAATAGCGGAACTGCCAATGATCAGGACTACATCGCCCGGACTGGTACCCTTACGTGGGATGAAGGCGACACCTCGGAACAGGTTATTAGCATAGCCACGATTGCGGATAACGCTTTCGAAGGCGCGGAGACTTTTACCGTTACCCTGTCAGACGTTAATGGTGGTGCGGTGCTACAACAATCAACAACAACGATTACCATCACCGACTCCACCGCGGCACTATTCGGATCAATTGATTTTGTCGGGTCAGCCGGTGCGGTAGATGAAGGGGAGGCACTATCTATTGAAGTATCACGCAGTGGAAATCCCAATAGTGCGATAAGTATTGAAATACAGTTGGAGAACGCGGTTAGCGGTGAAATCGAGTTAGGCGTTACATCGCTTAGTTGGGCAGCGTCGGAAACCGGCAGCAAAAGTTTTACTGTAACTGCACTGAGCGATACTGTCTCTGATGACACACAGACGACAACGCTGTCGCTGGCTGCAACTTCTGGCACACCGTCAATATCAGCAGACAGCTACCTGCTAACGATCAATGACACCAGCAGACCGGGCTATATTGATCCGCTTGCCTCTGATGGTGAGTGGGAAGTTTGTCTCACTCCGTATGCCACCACTGATGCAGCAGCATTTTCCACACAACCCAGCGCTATTAGCGGTGCTACCGTCACCTGCGTAAAGGGTTGCCCGGCCAATGCTGACCCGGATACCTCATTCGCTGGCTGGGGCTGGAATACGATAGGAGCACACAGTTGCGCATTTACTGATGCATCTCCCGGCACTATTTCAAAGGTACCCGTATACCTGCCACAACGTGAGGCATTTACGCTGTCACTGGATAGCGACACCTTTGCCAGTGATGACACGCTATGGGTTTGTCAGCTTGAAAATCGCACTAACTCGGCCAATGCATATGTTGCAGAACCCGCCAACTTTTTATGGCTGCAGCTTCTGGACGACGGCACGTATACCTACGCCACCACCACCACATCGCTGGCACCGACATTATTCTCGGGCCCGGCTTTGTGGAATGTGGCCGAAAGATTCCTGTCGCTCGGGCACATTGGCTCGGTGTTCCGAAATGTCAAGGTAGCCGCAGACGAAGCGTCTTTTACTATCTATCAAACAGCAGACACGCGCTTCTCATGCACCGTGTCTGCTGTTTCCGGATAGCACAATTAGTCCATAGACAGATAAACGTCCGCCAATCGATCGCCCAAAGTTCTCAGCGATGAGGCAGAGAAGTGATTACCGAACGGATCAGTTCCTCTTATCGGTAAATCTGCTGCGGCGGCACAACCAGTCAATGGATCAGCATCACTGTTCAGCGCCATCAGATGCGGATTAAGCTCTGCTTTTTTCGTTTCGGCGCAAATAAATCTGCCGTCGAATTGAAACCAGCTTTCCCCTCTGAGATTACTAACCAGTTGAAAGAGTTTGGTTGGATAGTAGTTTTTATATTCATCACTCGTGGTATCTGCAAACCCTGTGGCACCCGGGTCAGCAGTACCTTCCAGTAACCAGTCTGTTTCACCCTGCATCCATATCATGGCATCGAAGGCATTTTTATTTGGCAGTGCGTTTAACGCAGCGATAGCCTTGTCTCGAATTTGCAGCGAGAACTCACTGTTAAAATCCCAGTGACTAATACCTTCTCCGGGTGCAGTGAGTACAACCAGACCAACTACCCGATCTGACTTCTGCGCTACCGCGCGCGATAGTTGAAATGCAATACTGTTGTACGGCGATCTTGATGGATCGTTGGCTGAGAAATTCCCCGGAATGCTGTGTTCCCAGTACTGATGCAAATCAGCCACCTGCCAGCCGAGATCAGTAAACGCAAATACTCTGCTATCCGGTGAATCAAGTGAAGGATCGTAAGCCGTTTCGAGTCCGGCTGCATTCGACTGACCGGTAATGAAGAACAAATCAGTAATATCTTCAATACCTGGTGCATCTGCCACATCAACACTACAGTAAGCCGTGACGTTACGCTGTTGGCCGGTAGTAGCTTCCGTGCAGGTATGGTTAAATTCACCGGTATAAACACCACCCTGCGCAGCAATTATCGAATTGTCCGATAACTGGTAGGCACTGGATGGAGTCCACGACCAGCCGGGGGAAACAAAGGTATCCCACTGACAACCTGCGGGTTCATTCGCATAAACAGAAAACTGCACCGGTGCCTTGAGGCCGGTTGTTGGGCAATTGGTCGTAGTAACAATGGTCTCGGGCTGCGTTACCACAGGTTGCTGGGTGTTTGCGTTATTGTCTGTCGGATCTGGGACAACAGGGTCCGGTTGATTGGCTTGATCACGCGAGTCAACTGTGTTGTCCACAGGCTGGCTTGGTGATTCTGTGGCATTTTCAACTGTATCTGTAACCTGAGTATTATCAACGGTACTGACGTCTGTGGAGTTTTGATCTGTAGAATGTTGTTCACTGCCTTGAGAATCAGCATCGACAGTATCAGTCTGGTTAGCTTCCGGTTCAGCGGTATTACTTTCTTCCTCAGCTGCACCGATCGACGGCTCCTCTCCGCTGCCTTCTGCTACCTCGTCAGCGATTGCGTAGGCCTGTGCGGAACTTTCGTCTTCAAACACTGCGTACAACTGACCATTTTCAGCGCATTCAGCAACCGGGTACGGTCGACTGCCGAAGCAGAACAGCGGTTGGTTATTTTCATCATAACCAGAGGTTAAGAAACTGTTACCACTTTGCTCTGACTTTAATTGCAGAACATTATGGGCCTGTTGAACGGTTCCCTGCTCCCAGTTGTTATCAACATTTAACGAATACCCGGCATCCTGCAACGACAGGAATGCACCTTCGTACTCTCCACCTACCTTGACCAAATAGGTTAGAGGCGCTGCTTCCTGAGCAATCTCTTCGCTTGCGGCCACTTGACTCAGCGTGTCGACCAGATGTTCAACGGCCTCGTCTTCGTCTACCAGCGTTCGGCCATCATCATGGATCTGTGCAACGATATCACCGAGAAAATCTTCAACATCAAGAGAGCCGTTAAAGCTAAACTTTGGAACGATAACCGTTTCATGAGCTGTTGTCGGAATTGTGATGCCGTTAGACGGGTCCTGGTCGGTATCTACGGTTTGCAGTAACCTTAAAATGTTTACTGCCTGCTCGTCTTCGATATCATCGACCTGTGCCAGCTCCAGCGGGGTTACCGTCGCTGCTGCGGGTACCTTTGGAAACAAGAGTTCACCGATAGAAAATACAATAGTCTCACCTTCTTTATAGTAAAAGGTGCCATCGCTATTTGTGATTCCCTGTTGAGAGGGTGTTGCATAGCGTAAGCCGCTTACCGGGCTGTCGAGAAACACGCCCTGCAAGCGCTCACCGTCATCACCGCCACCATTGCAGCCCTGAAGCACAATAACTGCGCTTAGTATTAATGTAGACAATCTAAAACCAACAGGTAACATGGATCTCTCACTGAACTTCGGCACTCTACTATTAACGGTTTGTTTTTCAGTTAGATAAACAGTTTTTACAGTGTTTTCCATAAGTTCATTAGCTTTGCCCCGACAAACCTGACGTTGACGGCAGGATAGCCAGCACCTTTAATGCTAATTCTGCAAATTAATGAATAGATCAATCGGTTGTCAGCACCATGGCCCTGGTATGTGCGATATCTCGCAATAATCTGATGATTCAGCGGTTGCCGGCGATGTGTTACAAGATACAAACCTGTGCGACCAATTCGGAATTTCTGGTGACTGGTCCATACAGGCACACCATGGTGATCAGTTAGTTCCTTATTTGCCCAATCACTGGCCACACTGCGGTAACATTACGCGCTTCACAGTTTTGTTCTGTATGCCCGCCAATGACCTATTTCATCGTTTCAGTTTTTTTATTGCTGATCACACCCGGACCCGGTGTGCTATCCACAGCGGGTGTCGGGTCAGCATATGGACGGGATGCAGGACTTCGCTACATTACCGGGCTTTTTATCGGAACCAACCTCGTGGCGCTCGCGGTAGTGACAGGGCTGGCAACTGTCATTTTATCGGTACCGTGGGTTAGGACTGTGTTGTTGGTGCTTTCTGCCGGGTATCTGTTTTGGCTGGCACTCAGGGTGGCACTGTCCGGCTCGAAGATCGGCTTTATTGAAGCAACAAAGGCACCGGGTATTGTCGACGGCATATTGCTGCAAACCATCAATCCGAAAGCTTACGTCGTTAATACCACCCTCTTCTCAGGATTTGCTTTCGGAAATAGCAGTTTCCTGTTTGAAACCCTGATGAAGTTTCTGATCATCAATTCAATCTGGATTCCAATCCATTTGCTGTGGCTGGGTGCCGGTATCGCATTGAAACGACTCGCCCTGAACCCGTCGACTCAACGTGCAATTAACATAGGGATGGCGCTGGCGATGGTCGCGGTTGTTATACTTGCCTTGTACTCGACCTCCCAGACAAACTGATTCTTGCTGATTTCCGGAAAATCACACTATGAAAAGACTATGCGTATTCTGCGGATCAAGCCCGGGGGCCAGACCAACATACCTCGACACCGCTCGCGAACTTGGCCGCTGCATGGCGGATCGTGGTATTGAACTTGTGTATGGAGGTGCCAGCATCGGCATCATGGGGGCAGTGGCCGATGCTGTACTTGATGCCGGCGGTAAGGCATATGGTGTGATCCCGCAACATCTCACAGAACTTGAAATCAGTCACAAGCACCTGACCGATTTGATCGTAGTTGGCAGCATGCACGAACGAAAAGCAAAGATGGCAGAAATGTCGGATGGCTTTCTGGCACTGCCCGGCGGCATTGGCACCCTCGAGGAACTGATCGAAGTGTGCACCTGGCAACAACTGCAGTTGCACACCAAGGCCACAGGACTACTGAACGTTGAACACTTCTACGACCATTTACTGGCCTTTCTCGAGCATGCCACCGATCAGCAGTTTCTTAGACCGCAGCACAAACAGAACATCCTGCACGACACCAGCGTACCGGCACTGGTAGACCGGATGATTTACTTCAACGAAAACCCGGGGGAGTTTCTGATTGAGAAACTTGAAAGCACAATCGTTCGGGAAAAACTCTTTTAGATGACATAGCATCCATAAATTTGAAAACTGATCCAGTATGGATTGCTGCCTGTAATCGTTAAGACACTACAAACACCGGCGGGGTTTTTTTCGTGTCGGCTTTGTCTATTATGTTAACCAGTTCATAAATTTGCTCGTGATGCGGACGCCACCTATCTAATGGCGTTAGGAATCGACTACCGCCAGACTTCGGGGAGAGAACAGAATGCACTGCCTACGTACATTGTTATTAACCGGTATTCTGGCTTGTCCATTGGTACAAGCAGACCAGAAACACTCGAATTTACCGACATTGTTCGGTCAACTGAAATCAGCCGAAAGCCCGCAGCAAGCGGTCATGATTGAAACCGAGATATGGAAAAAGTGGTACGAGCGCGACGATGACGACGGAGGCGACCGAATGTCTACCGCCGTCGACGCAATGAACGCCGGACGCTACACCATTGCACTGAATGCTCTAAACAAACTGGTCGATGAAGAGCCAGACTTTGCCGAGGCCTGGAACCGCCGCGCGACGGTTCACTACCTGCTGGGTAACTACGAACAGTCACTCGCTGATATTGAACAGACGTTACTACTGGAACCCCGCCACTTTGGCGCACTATCCGGCGTCGGACTGATCATGCTTCAGGTCGGGGAGGAAGAAAAAGCCCTGCATGCATTCGAGCAGGTATTGGAAATCTCACCACAGAACATGAGTGCCACCAACAGTATTCGTGATCTCGAGAAAAAACTCGGCACCACTATTTAGTAACAATACCGTTTTACCCAACAAAAAAGCCCGCACAATGCGGGCTTTCCTGTTAAGGCTTTCTAGCCCTTACCGCGCCACGGTATTGTCCGGTTAATAATCCAGCGCATAATCAAATCAAAGAACAGCCCCAACACCCCAAGCAGAATAATCGTCACCCAGATGATCTCATAGTCACTTTGCTTACGCGCCACGTTCTCAACAAACCCGATACCAGTAGTCCCAGCCAGCATTTCCGCCGCAACCAGCGTGCCCCAGCAAACACCGATAGAAATCCGTATACCGGTGAGAATTTCAGGGAGTGAGTTAGGCAATATCACCTCGCGAAGAATCTGCCTTCTGGATGCGCCCAATGAGTGCGCAGCATGGATCTTAGACAACTGCGTTCCGGTAGCACCGGTGCGGGCACTGATCACCATAATGGCAAAGGCAACCATAAACAAAAGGAAGATCTTACCGTCGTCCTGAATGCCGAAAATAGTCAGGATCAATGGTGCCCATGCCAGCGGTGGCACCGGTCGATAAAGTTCGATTAAAGGATCAAAAAAGCCTTTCGCAAAACGCGATAAGCCCATAAACAAGCCCAATGGCACGCCGAGTATTATCCCGAGAAACAAGCCAGCGACGACACGCATGATTGAATCCCAGATATGCCCTGTTGGCACCGGCACAGAAATAGACGGGAAGTTACCCGTGGCAACATTCAACACTTTTGTTTTCAGGTTCTCGTCAATAGTACCGTCCGGGTTATGCCGCGGGTATTTCCCCGGCACAAGGTCTGCCACCCAGTCAGGAATGAAAAACCCGACCATTTCGGCAACCGGCTTTTGCTTGTACCACAACATCGGTATGCCTTTATAGCCAACACTCGGGCGCGAAATATTGACCAGCGTTCCAAGTGTATCTGACGGTTTGGGTAACCAGCGTCCGGAACCTTGCTCGCTGCAGTTGGTACTGCCGGCCGCAATCGTACCGGTCGGCAACGCGAATGCGTCTATATACTTCAGGCTGCCCTGCTGGTTAGAGGCTTCCGCTTCAAACATCACCACTGCCTGTTCAATCGGGTCAAGTGCATCGGGTGGAAACACGGTGCCGTCATCAACACGCTTGAACATCTTGTTTGCCTGCTTGAGAAACTGCTCGCGCTCAAGTAATTCATCACCTTCAAGTGATGATGATTTAAGCTTTTCCTGCAGCGATTTCAGTTGCTCACCAATCGCGGCAATACGTCCGTCGAACCGGATACTGGTATTTCTAACCTGGCCGAAGTCTTTCGAAATTTCAGCAACAACCGGCGCTACAGCGTTAAACCTGCGACCTCGTTCTGTGACTGGAAAGTTAGGAATCTCGGTATTTGCCTCACCCCAACCCGGTTGATTGGTGGCGGTTTCAATATCCTCAGCAGAAGGTTCACCGGGAAAGGCTGAGTTGGCAAGTTGCTCTCTTGCATCATCGAGTCGACCGGCAATCTGTGTAATCTGCTGTTGCACAGCAGGGTCGAGGTTATCCGGTGAAGCCAACGAGAACAACGCGTCCTGCAATTGGTTAAGCAAGTCGCCGTACTCTGCCTTTTCCGCTTCAGTAAAGCCCGATCTGTCGAGATCTCTTTTCAGTGTTTCAAGCTGTCCACCGTCACGTGCCAATAACGATGTGCCTTTTAATAATCTGGATTGCAGCGGAAAAATCGAGCGCATCGGATTGATCGCCGTATCTACTTTGGCAACCTGACAAAGCTCGTTTGCGGACTTTGGAAAGAACGATCGTGCCGCGTCCCATGAGAAATAAAACCAGATAAGTAAAATACTTGATACGCCGGCACAAACCCAATACCAGCCTCCGAGGGCTTTTTCAGGGTTACCAAAAACGGCATCGGTCTTTTCAGTTCGAATGATGCCCCGACCATAAAAGTAGGCGGCAAATAAACCGATGATCAACAGAATAAAAATCAGCCCGACAATCATGCCCCGGTTCTGCGATATGGCTTCGAACATTAGAGTACCTTCCCCATAATTTCTTCTTCCATATTCCAGATCATTGACAGGATCTCCTCGCGGTGCTCAACAAATTGAGGATCATTTTTTATATCTCGCAAGTCTCCGTTTAAACCCATTTCGGCAAACGGCAAACGATACTCCTTGTGCAACCGTCCCGGTCTTGGCGCCATTACAAAAAGACGCTCTCCAAGTAACAATGCCTCTTCGACCGAGTGCGTAATAATGAGGATCGTTTTGCCTGTCTCCTTCCAGATCTTAAGCACCAGTGACTGCATTTTTTCACGCGTCAGGGCGTCGAGTGCACCAAGAGGTTCATCCATTAGTATCAGATCGGGGTCATTTATCAGGCAGCGCGCAAGAGCAACACGTTGTTGCATACCACCGGACAACTGATAGGTTGGCGTTGAACCAAAACCCTGCAAGCCCACAATCTCAAGCCACTCTTCGACTTTTATGGCCGTTTCTTTTTTATCGTGTTTTTTCATGCGCAGACCGAAGTCCACGTTTTCGGCAACCGTTAGCCACTCGAACAGGGCGCCTTGCTGAAACACCATGCCGCGTTCAACACCGGGACCATCTATTTCCTGGTCATTTAAAGACAACAATCCACCAGTCGGCCTCAGGAACCCTGCTATCAGGTTCAACAGGGTAGTTTTTCCGCAACCACTCGGCCCCAGCACCGATAACAACTCACCTTGCTTTAAGGTAAAACTCACATCTTTCAGGGCATGGACCGCTTCGCCAGCAGGCGTACGGAACGTCATATCGAGGGAGTCTGCTACAAGATCGCTCATCAGTGATCACTCGTGAATTTGCACGTGATTAGTCTAGTTGTTCCCGGCAGGAATGGGTACGTTTCTATTCCGGTTCCGGGCGTCTGCATAGTGAAACCCAGCGTCGCGATAGCCGCTATGGCACTGGCATGTGCGATAGCAATAGCTGAATTCTGTAATGCAGTAAGCCAAAGGCCACACTATACAGCCGGACTCATTTTCAGCTAGGACCAGTTTCCAATAAATACGGGTATAGTCGTTTTCAGTGACGACTCGAGCGTCTGTGCAACACTCTCGAAACCGTGCCTGTCTGTGCTGCCAGCGCAGGCCTAGTGGTGCGGTGTGTTGGGCCCATGAGCATGTCGATGAGCCACCTCTTCCATCGTTGCCTCTCTGACCTCAAGAATCTCCACATCAAATTTCAGCGTCTTGCCGGCCAGCGGGTGATTGGTGTCTATGTCGACATTAAATTTACCGAGTTTGACCACAGTCGCCCTGACTTCACCACGCGGCGTATTCACGGACACTATTTCGCCGACACGTGGCTTTTGCCGCCCGATCAGATGTTTGACAGGCACCCGTTGCATGCCGGACTCATTGCGGAGTCCGTAGCCAAGTTCGGGCTCGATAGTCACAGAAAACTGATCGCCGCTCTGACGCCCCAGCATGGCGTCTTCAAGGCCGGGAAGAATGCCTCGATGGCCATGCAAGTAGTACAGCGGCTCACCCTGACGGGAGTCCTCGGTGTAGTCGCCACCGACCTCAGTCAGGGTATAGTGAAAGGCGACCACCGTATTATTTTCGATTTGCATGCTGCGAGTTTTTCTGTCTTCAGAGAACAATAATTGACCAGACCTGCTGGTGAAACCAGCAGGACTTGTACGATGGGTTACTGGTTAGCGATACTCGCTCGAACGACACCGGACTGCACGTTTTTAGCAAAGCTCGGATTGATGCGCACCACTTCAAGCGTCTCGGTTTTACCTGCCGGCAGCACTCCGCTAATAGTTCGGGTGATATCTTTCATCTGGCCATTGGCATCCGGGTAAAGCACCCGCAGTGCAACATTGTTTATATTGCGCGGAGTCTTGTTTTGCAGCTGAATCCGCACCACACCGTCGCTGCCTACCTGGTGGCGGGCCACAACATATTTCCCCGGGTTGGCAGGTAAATCAAGATCAACCAGCGACCCGAGTGCCTGCTGCCCGGCCGGACTGTTGTGACCTGCTGCCTTGGTATATTGTGCGACCGCTTCTTGCCGCTGACCATTGGCACGGGCAATGTTGCCCAGCGCATTGTGAGCGTTGGCCGTTGGCAGTAACTCAAGGCTACGCTTTAAAGAACGCTCTGCAGACGCAAAGTCTCTTACTTTCTCACTCACTAAACCGAGTTGCAGATGGTAGTAAAAGAAATCGTTGTTGAGTCTGACCGCCTGGTTGTAGTTACGCCGGGCACTGGTGTAGTTACCCTGCTCATTGTCCAGATCACCGAGCAGGCTATGGAAATGCCCTTCTCTCGGTTCAATTGAAATGGCCCTTTGGGTTAGCGCACGCGCCTTCGCAAGGTCTTTGTCCTGAATGGCTTTTTGTGCTTCTTCGAATGCTTCATAAGCGGGCTCCGCGCTCAGTAATCTGGCAATGTTCTGCCGATACTCGCGAGCCTTGATTTCTCCGCCTTGCGCCATTTTGGCAACAATGGCCCGATTGGTGGCAAGGCGCTCTTCAGAAGGCGGGTGGCTGGCAAACAGCCCGCTGATAAAATCCTTACCTCTGGCGCTGTCCTTCGAGAGCTCCAGAAATGTTGCCTGAAGATCTACCGCACCCTGTGGGTCATAACCGGCTCGTGCCATATACTCAATACCGAAACGATCCGATTCACGCTCCGCATCGCGGCCATAGCGGGTATTGATCAGCTGCGCACCGACGCTCGCCCCCATCTGTGCGAGATCAGAGTATTTCTTGCCGGAACTGGCAATTGTTGCGGCCATCAATCCCCCCTGCAGCAACACACCTCGCGTCATCCCTTTTGCACCGTGCTTGGCGGCGGCATGTACAATTTCGTGTCCCAGCACCGCTGCGAGCTCGGATTCGCTTCTCATTTTTGTCAGCAGGCCACGATTAATCGCAATCTTGCCCCCGGGCAACGCCCAGGCGTTCGGCACGCTCGAATTGAGCACTTTAAATTCGTATGGCAGTTTGCGATCGCTGACGGCCGCTAGTCGTTGCCCGACTTTGTTCACGTACGCCTGAACCTTCGGATCAGCGAGATAATCGCCTCCCTGAGATTGGCGACTGGGGGAATATTGCTGTTGACCAACCGCCAGCTCCCAGTCCTCACCGACGAAACTGAGCTCTTTTTTACCGGTAACCGGATTGGTTGCGCAGCCCCCCAATGCGAAGACGGACGCAAACATCAACAAAAGTAAATTTTTCATCATTCCACTCCCCTGAACCTAAGCCTGAACCTAACGCCTGCACCACAGCCTGTCACAAACGGAACCAGATCAACACTATGACATAAGCGGCTGACTTTAGACTGTATTTGCTTAATACCACGCCTTAACTGCCGTTATCTGTTGGTATCCGGGCCGAACCGATTGCCATCCGGTCACTGCCCAAAAACGTGTTAATTGGTAACCTCCGAATTTGTTTAACCCGGACTAGTTTAAGAAATAGCACGTGCTCAACAATTAACGGGATTTTATCGAACTGCAGAGCGACGCAATACCCGATACTTCACTGAGTTTGTGTGTCTTAACGTCACTCTACAATATTGAGCGCACCCGAGGTAGACAGCCCGTGCAGTTACCTAAGCCTAAATTGTGCAGTCGGCATCGCAACGCCTGCATACTGCCAGCCGGAACCATACGTTTCCCATCGGCAACAGCCGGTTCACGCCCGCTCCAATTCTATTTGAAACCAACATGCTGACCGAACTAAAAACCTCGAAAACCCGCCGGCAGATTCCACGCGCACAGTTTACCAAATCCCCGACGCCACTTTGTAGTGTAACAAAAGCTTATATGAAGGGTGGTGTATGACCGCATTACACAATTTGAAATATCGTAAGGATATTGATGGTCTGCGAGCAATTGCAGTGCTTGCAGTGCTGCTGTTTCACCTCGACCCGAGTTACCTCACCGCCGGTTACCTTGGTGTAGACATTTTCTTTGTAATTTCCGGCTACCTGATCACCCGGATTGTGTACACCGAACTGATGAGTGGGAAGTACACCTTTACCAACTTCTATGTACGTCGTTCAAAGCGAATTCTACCGCCGTTGTATTTCATGGCAATTCTGACGTTGATCGCGGGTTATTTCATTTTGCTGCCCTACGACTTCTACAAGACGGGCATATCCATTTTGGGTGCAATTCTGTTTGTCTCCAATATGCAGTTTGCACTCAGAACCGGGGACTACTTTTCATCAGACTCCTCTGAATGGCCTATGTTGCACACCTGGTCGTTGTCAGTGGAAGAGCAATACTATTTTGTACTTCCAATCGTTCTGATCTTTTTTATCCGCTATCTAAAAATCAACCTGATGGTGGTACTGTGCGTGCTGGCGCTGGCAAGCTTTGCACTGGCAGAGTATATGTCCGGCAACAGTAGCCTTGCCGGTCTCAGTTACTACTTTCTGCTAACCCGTATGGGCGAATTGCTGGTCGGTTCAATTCTGGCGATTATTCATGCGAGAGGCGTGCTCGAGAAAAGTAATTCGAATATTCTGGCAACGGTAGCCGCTGCGGTATTGCTTGCCACGCTGTTGTTTTTTGACAAGCAATTTGTTTTTCCGGGTTTCTCGGCGCTACTCGCCTGCGTACCGATTGCGTTGATCATTCATAGCGAAGGCACCTGGGTCAACCGGCTACTTGAAAATCGATTTGTCGTGTGGGTGGGGCTATTGTCGTACTCGCTATATTTATTTCACTGGCCGGTACTTGCGTTTGCCCGCTACATTCTCAATACAACAGAAGGTTATCTGCATTTGTCATTGTTGGTGCAGGTCATTTGCCTGGGCCTTATTTTCCTGCTGAGCATAGTCTCTTACTATGCCGTTGAACGCCCGTTAAGGCGGTTTAATGTGGTGGGGATAAAAGCCCTGGTGATGTACTTTTTAATCCCGAGTGCCGCACTCGCCGCACTGGCGGTTGGCGTCGTATTAAATAAAGGCCTGCCGGATAGACTCAGCACCGATAACATTGATACCGCCTATCAATTCAGCCATATCAATAAAAACCAATGTCCTTCACTGGTTAATCTCGGATGTGTTGGCGGGGATAAAGACAGTGAGAAACAAATACTGCTGTATGGAAACAGCCACGCAGAACATTACTATGAACTGCTTTCGCAACTGGCCACAGACGCGGGTATGAATATGAAAATGTATGCATCAGGCGGATGTTCGCTCACCACCCGAACAACCAAATGCGATTCAACAAAGTCCGGCTACAGCAAAGCGCTACAACAGGGTACTGACATCTCTATTCTGGCATTCAGGTGGGATCAGAACTTCGACAACGAAGAGTTCCTCAGTGAACTCGACGATCTGGTTACGCTCGCACAGAGCAATTCAAAGAAAGTTATCGTCATGGCTCAACCACCACTACTTAATTTCAGTCCATCGAAAATCGAAAACTGCAACAGACTGGGTATCACCTGCCCTAAACCTGCGACTTCGGTAAACGATAAGTATCCGGGGTATAACAAGGCTGTTGAACAGCGGGTGACCGCGCTGGGTGCTGAATTCTTTGACCCCTATGCAGAAATCACAGACAACAGCCAGCTATACGACGATGACAAGTTACTCTATTCAGATATGGATCATCTGTCGGTTTATGGCGGAAGGTGGCTTTACCAACAAATAGCCACAAAGAGCCCGTCACCGCTGCAATTCTAATCTGTTTTTAAGTGACTGAAAAATCGCTATAAATAAAAAAAGCGAGCAGCATCACTAAACCATTGCAGCGTGTGACCGATACCTCACCTGAACGGAAGCGATGCACAACAGCACAGAGGCCAGTCACAGAAGACTGGCGAAGAGCCACATCGGCCGCTAAGGGTCTAGGGAAAGACGGGCGCAGGGACGCGCCTCAAGTGCAGCTCGTATATTCTCCGCTTAATCCGCAGTAACACCCCACTGTCGAGGTGCAACGTAATCCGACGGAACAGCAATGCCACTACACCATTCGGATGTTACTAGCTGCTAAAGAATTCCTGAAAAGTTTTTATAACACGAGTGACGTCTCTTGACGAAATGTCCTTGTGCAGTACAAGACGAGTTACGGGGCCAGGTGATATTACGATATCTTTCCCCGCCAGCCACTCGCTCAGGGCAGTCGCCGCTTCTTTACCGCAATCGACAAATACCATATTTGTCTTTACGCTCTCTGCAGTAAGATTTAACGCATCGATATTTTTTAAGCCTTCATAGAGCTTAGTGGCGTTGTCGTGATCCGTTTGTAATCGATTCACGTTGTCACGTAACGCGACAATGCCAGCAGCAGCAACAAAACCCGCCTGTCGCATGCCACCGCCCAACACCTTTCTCCAACGCCTCGCATTGGCAACCAGTTCTGCACTTCCGCAAAGAACCGATCCGACCGGTGCGCACAACCCTTTCGATAAACAAACCGACACAGAGTCAAAGTACCGGGTAATTTCGCGGACATCTACACCATGATGCACCGCCGCATTAAATACCCGCGCACCATCCAGATGCAGAGATAAATTGCGCGAATCAATTAGTTCCCTCACAGCAGCGAGATGATCCATGGGCAGCGCGCGCCCGGCAAACGTGTTTTCCAGAACAATTAGGCGAGTCTTTGCAAAATGAATATCGTCGGGCTTTATTGCCACTTCAATCTGCTTCAGTGACATCGTGCCATCGGCACGAACTTCGAGCGGTTGCGGCTGTATGCTCCCCAGCACAGCGGCCCCTCCACCCTCGTATTTATAGGTGTGCGCTTGCTGACCAACGATGTATTCATCACCTCGCTGGCAATGTGCAAACAACGCCAGCAAGTTGGTCTGTGTGCCGCTGGTTGCGAACAGCGCTGCCTCAAACCCGAGCTTTTTGGCCGCATACTGCTCCAGCTCGTTGACTGTGGGATCTTCACCGTATACGTCATCACCGACTTTCGCTTCAGACATAGCCACCAGCATGTCCGGCGTGGGTGTGGTGACCGTATCACTGCGCAGATCTATCACTTTTCGGGTTTTACTATTCATCGCTGGCTCTACATCTATTTGCCGACTTTACTCATATCTGAATGCTGTGCATAGAACTTATCCATATCTTCAATATAGGGCATTAGCCTGGGTTTGTGGACTTTTAGTTCTGCGCGGTTCATTCCATCCATCTCATGAGGGAATACCAGCCATTGATCAGTTTCGTGAATGTAGTAGTGCGGACACAGCTCAGTACGGTTTTTTGACGGCTTGAAATACGGCGTAGCAATGCGAATATCTTCCGGTGTATTTCGCCTCGCCTTAACACTGAGCGTCTGCACCACACCCTGCACACTGAGCCCTGTATCGTACACATCGTCAACGATCAACAGTGAATCGTCGGCATTGATGTTGTTGATTAAATAGTCGAGCCCATGAACGCGTACCGGCGCTTCCAGACGACTCTTGCCACTGTACGAAGATGTGCGGATAGAGATATGGTCAGTATGAATGCCATAAAAGTCGAGCATTTCCTGAACAGCGATACCAACCGGGGTTCCACCACGCCATACGCCAACGATAAAGTTAGGATGAAAACCACTCTTAAGTATGTTGACTGCCAGCTGCCAGGAGTCTTCCAACAATGATTGTGCGCTGATGTAGAGTTTTTCTGTCACTATTGGTCCGGAAATTTCTGTTATACCGTAGTTAACGATTGTTGAATGCGTTTAAGTTGTGCCACCGGATCTGCAGCACCGGTAACAGAGCGCCCGATCACCAGGTATGTAGATCCGTTTTGAACGGCGCGCTCCGGTGTCATTACCCTGCGTTGATCATCAGCACTGTCACTGGCCAACCGAATTCCCGGAGTCACACTGACCAACCCCGGATAATTTGCTTTCACACTCAATGCTTCGTGCGCACTGCACACCACACCATCTAAACCACACTGATTTGCGAGACCTGTTAAGCGAGCCACCTGGTCCGCAGCAACACCTGAAACTCCCGTTGCCGCAAGCTCGGCGTCATCCATACTGGTCAGTACAGTAACAGCTATTAACAAAGGCACATCGGTTGAAGGCCCGCCTATCGCATCACGCGCAGCATTGAGCATGGCGGGCCCACCACTGGCATGTACGTTTAGCATCCAAACACCTAACCTCGCGGCTGCTTTGCATGCACCTGCAACGGTATTCGGAATATCATGAAATTTCAGGTCCAGAAATACTTCAAAACCAAGATCATGCAGTGCGTTTATCACTGCAGGTCCGGCACTGGTAAAGAGCTCTTTACCTACTTTTACACGACACAATGCAGGATCAAGCATCTTTGCAAGTTCAACCGCAGAAGCAAGGTCTGGTTTATCCAGTGCCACAATGATCGCTTTACTACTCACCTTCTGCTCCTATGATTACCTTGACTGAATTCCAGTTCTCACAGCCGGGACAACGCCACTGAATTTGCTTACAACGATACCCGCAGCGATCACAGCGATAGACAGGTTTTTCCTCTACAACGTGCCGTAACATTTCAACCATTGCAGCGACCTTGTCTTTGTCTCTGGGTTTTGTCGTTTCAAGCTCACGCTCTGCCCAGTCTCGCAACCCTTTTAGCGAAGGCCGACGTGCTATTTGTTCGATAAAAAATTCACTGGCGCTCTTTTCGCCTTCGAGGCGACTGATCGCTTCGCGCGCAAGCTTAATCACGGAATAGCTGTTCTGCCTTGCCCGTACATAGTCAATGTGCTTTTGCATCGACTCGCTGTCACCGTTTTCCTGCAACGCAAAAAAAACGGATTCTGCAATTTCAGGTGCCAGCTCCGGATGGTGTAACTCAATTTCATTAAAGTACCTCAGCGCTTCCTGATATTGCTTGAGCTCAATAGACTGCCGGCCAAGCATTAGCAGCGCTCGACTACAGGAGGGCTCGTGCTTAAGAGCGTTCTTTAACCAGCGTTCCGATTCCTCAAGATTATCTTCAAGCTCGCGCAATGCTGCGATTTCACAGCAATACTGCGCCACCAATGCGTTGCGATCCTCCTCAGGTAGTGCCTGGCTGCCACTGGCAAGCTCAATCGCACTCTGCCAGTCCTGCTGTTTCTCATAGAGCCGCAGCAGATGTGCCCGGGCATTCTGTTGCTCAGGAAAATCGTTAACCAAAGGCACCAGCAACGCCTCTACCCGATCGAGCAGTCCGGCACCCGCGTAGTCCCGGGAAAGCTCGAGTATTGCCTCCTGACGCCGCTTCTCACCGAGTGTTCCGGAAGACAGTAAATGCTGATGCACACCGATGGCACGGGAATACTCTCCGCGGCGCCGGAAGGCATCTCCGAGTGTTCGGTAAATATCAAATGATTCATCGTCTACGGGGTACTGGCGGAGCAGCGCATCGAGCTCCGGGTCCCGCTCGACACGATCATCGTGCCCGGGCAGCAGCGCAGCCAGATCTGTGGTCTTGCGGGAAGACAACTTTCCAGTGACCGCGTGTCGAATTTTGTCGTAGCCGATACACCAGCCGACAATACCGGCAAGCGGCACCAGCCACCAGGAAGATTCCATGAATGAGGTCTAAGCGAAATGAGGGAAAGAGCGCTTGATTCTGACGGTGTAAGGTCCCGATGTCGATTAAAAAATCGGGCTCACAGAATCCTGCCAACAGTTGACGTCGCTACAGCTGTCCCGTCACTGATCGCGAGACAACAGACCGGAGATTACTACTAGTTGTCTGTGCCTGTCTTTGGAGACTCAGATACATTGAGTCTGGCTGAGGTTTTTTCTTCTTCCAGCTGCGCCTGAAAACCCTGGTTAACGCGCTCACGCAACTCTTTACCGGGCTTAAAGTGAGGCACATATTTTCCGCGCAATGCGACTGCATCACCGGACTTCGGGTTTCGGCCCATACGGGGAGGCCTGAAATGCAGGCTGAAGCTGCCAAATCCTCTTATTTCTATACGCTCACCAGTGGCAAGCGCCGAGCTCATTCTTTCTAACAATCCTTTCACAGCCAGCTCGACGTCGCGCAGTGCCAGGTGCGACTGGTTCGCGGCTAATGCTTCAATCAAATCCGATTTTGTCATTGGCCCTAGACTCCGGGGGTTAACTGTAAAGAGGACGCCAGACTACTCTGGCCCGGCGTCCACGTACTGGTTTACTCGTCTTCGCTATCCAATGAACTCATTTGTTCTTTCATTAGATCGCCGAGTGTGGTCGGTGCAGCAGCGGTGTTCTGCGCGTAATCACGCATGGCCTCGCCTTCTTCATCCGTTTCTTTTGCCTTAATTGACAAAGAAATGGCTCTTGCTTTGCGGTCAATATTGACGAACTTCGCCTCGAGCTCATCACCTTCTTTAAGGTGCATTTTGAGGTCTTCTACCCGATCGCGTGCGTACTCGCTGGCGCGCAGAATACCCTCAACACCTTCACCAAGATTAACCATCGCTAACTTTGTATCGACTTCTGTAATCGTGCCTTTAACAAGGGAGCCTTTCGGATTGTCCGCAACGAACTGACCGAACGGATCCTGCTCGAGTTGCTTCACACCCAGAGAGATACGCTCGCGCTCAGGGTCGACTGCCAATACCACCGCTTCGATTTCCTGACCCTTCTGGAAATTCCTGACTGCTTCTTCGCCAGTGTCGTTCCAAGAGAGATCTGACAGGTGAATAAGGCCGTCGATGCCACCGTCCAGGCCAATAAAGATCCCGAAATCGGTGATCGATTTGATTTTGCCGGATACCTTGTCGTTCTTGTTGAAGTTGCCTGCGAACTCTTCCCATGGGTTCTGCTTACACTGCTTCACACCCAGCGAGATCCGGCGCCGCTCTTCGTCGATGTCGAGAATCATCACTTCAATTTCATCACCCAGCGCGACAACCTTGTTCGGGTTGACGTTGCGGTTGGTCCAGTCCATCTCGGACACGTGCACAAGACCTTCGACGCCTTCTTCGATCTCTACAAAGCAACCGTAGTCAGCGATGTTAGTAACCTTACCGAAAATACGGGTATTTTCAGGGTAACGACGTACCAGATCCATCCACGGATCATCACCCAGTTGCTTGAGGCCGAGTGAAACGCGATTGCGCTCACGATCGAACTTCAGCACTTTGACTTTCATTTCCTGACCGACTTCTACCACTTCACTTGGATGCTTAACACGCTTCCAGGCCATATCAGTGATGTGCAGCAGTCCATCGATGCCGCCAAGATCAAGGAACGCACCGTAGTCGGTGAGGTTCTTGACGATACCGGTGACTTCCTGGCCTTCCTGCAGGCTTTCGAGCAACTGCTCGCGCTCTGCGCTGTACTCGGATTCAACAACCGCACGACGCGAGACAACCACGTTGTTGCGACGACGATCGAGCTTGATGACTTTGAATTCAAGCTCTTTGCCTTCGAGGTAACTGGTATCGCGGACCGGTCGTACATCGACCAGCGACCCTGGCAAAAACGCTCGAATGTCGTTAATTTCGACAGTGAAACCACCTTTAACCTTGCCGGTGATTGCACCTGTAACAATTTCTTCAGTTTCCTGCGCTTTCTCAAGACGGGCCCATGCACGGGCGCGCTTGGCTTTTTCGCGCGAAAGTCTGGTTTCTCCAAAGCCGTCTTCAACAGAGTCAAGGGCTACCTCAACCACTTCACCGACAGACACGGCAATGTTGCCGGTCTCATCCATGAATTGTTCGACTGGAATGACGCCTTCAGATTTCAGGCCCGCATGGACCATAACAAAGTCACCGCTGATGTCGATGACAGTACCCGTGAGAATGGAACCGGGTTTCATTTGTGTTTGAGCAATACTTTCCTCAAACAGATCAGCAAAAGATTCAGACATTAAGAGTTGTATTCCTGGAATATATTTACAATGCGTAAACGCTCTGGTTTGTCGCAAGGGTTTTTAAAATTCGCTGCGAATCCATTCTGTCAGCGGCTCGGTATTTCTTACTTTCCTGGACTAATTCTCGTTGACGGTAACCGTCAGCTGGCTTAACGAGAAGTTCTGATCATAATCTATTCTCAGCCAAATCAAGCACTTTTGTGACCACTTGATCGATACTAAGCAGGCTGGAATCGACGCTCACCGCGTCTTCAGCGGCCTTCAGTGGTGCGACAGGTCTGTTGTAGTCTCTGTCGTCCCGCTTGCGAATGTCCGCGAGTAAACTCTCAATTTTAGCGGACATACCCTTTTCTATCAACTGTTTATATCGTCTTTTCGCGCGTATTTCAGCGGATGCGGTCAAAAACACCTTGAGCTCGGCTTCCGGAAAGACCACCGTACCCATATCTCTTCCATCGGCCACCAGCCCGGGAGGCTGACGCCAACGCCGCTGACGTGCCAGCAATGCGTCTCTGACCCCGACATGAGTAGCTATTTTTGAGGCCTGTTCTCCGACCTCCTCACGGCGCAGTGCGAGCGTTACATCCTGCCCGCCCAACAACACACAGGACTCTCCGGTGTCAGGATTCGAATCAAAATCAATAGGAGCGGTAAGTGCGATTTGCGCCACGGCAAAGGCATCGTCACTGGAGGTTCGGGTATTCAGAGAAGCGAGTGCCACCGCCCGGTACAACGCACCACTGTCGAGCAAAAGAAAACCGAGCCGTTCGGCAACCTGCCTCGCTATCGTCCCCTTGCCCGAGCCGCTCGGCCCGTCAATGGTGATTACCGGTGGTTCTTCGAGATGATTAACCATATTGGACCCGGGCTGCCGCCATCAACTAACCCGCAGGTTCATGCCTTGCGCATTGCAAAGCTCAAAGAACCCGGGAAACGACGTTTCCACGTGCTGGACATCGTTAACCATTATTGGCGCTGTTGCCCGCAGGCTGGCAATACAAAACGCCATCGCAATACGATGGTCGAAAAAAGTATCGACAGTGCCCCCACCGATTGCTCCACCCTTTATGACCATACCATCCGGCGTTGGCTGAGCGTCGACACCGAGCGTCTGCAAGCCCGCCGCCATTGATGCAATACGATCACTTTCTTTTACGCGCAACTCTTCAGCCCCGGTCACCCTGGTAACGCCCTCAGCAACCGACGCGGCAATAAAAGTCACCGGTAGTTCATCGATAGCAAGTGGTACCAGCGCTTCCGGAATATCAACACCGTGCAGTGGTGCATACCGCACCCGGATGTCAGCAACGGGTTCTGCCCCGGATTGTCGCGGGTTAAGGAGTTCAATATCGGCCCCCATTAATCGCAGAATATCGATGATGCCTGTTCGAGTCGGGTTCACACCCACGTTAGTCAGTGTGATGTCAGCGCCCGGGGAAATGCACGCCGCTACCATCGGAAACGCTGCCGAAGAGATGTCTGCCGGGATATCGATATCACAGGCGCTGAGTTTTCCACCACCTGTCACTTGTACCGTACCGTTCGAGTCAGGCAGGGAAATCGGGTAACCAAAAGTTTTTAACATGCGCTCGGTATGATCCCGAGTGACCGCAGGCTCGGTGACCCGGGACACGCCTTTGGCATAAAGGGCCGCAAGCAAAATACATGATTTAACCTGCGCACTTGCCATTGGCAATTCATAATCAATCGCATTGAGCGTAGCGGCCGGTGAAATTGACAATGGTGGACAACCAGCAGAGTCACCGGCAATGTCAGCGCCCATCAGTGACAGTGGCTTGATGATCCTTCCCATCGGTCTGCGTGACAACGACTCATCACCGGTTAATTTTGTTGCAAATGACTGCGCAGACAACAACCCGGCAATCAAGCGCATTCCCGTGCCGGCGTTTCCCATATAAAGATCACTGGTTGGCGCATGCAGGCCGTACATACCAACCCCTTCAACAACGACATCAGTGTTGTCTTGTTTTATCGTAGCGCCCATCGAGGCAAATGCAGAAAGGGTGTTAAGGCTGTCTTCTCCGGCCAGAAAGCCAGTGATGTGGCTGGTACCCTCTGCGATCGAAGCAAACATCACTGACCGGTGAGACATCGACTTGTCACCCGGTACCGTAAAAGTCCCCCGAATTGAACCTCCGGGTTTTGCGATAGCAACACTCATTCAGCACTGGCCTTTGACAATATTTTTTCATCCCGTGTGTTTTTAGCAACACGAAATATATGTTCGATTGCGCGCTCATCTTTGCGCTCAATAGCAGCGGTTAATTCAGACAACCCTTTTTCCAGGTGCGCAACAGCATCCAGAATACAATCACTGTTGTGCAGACAGATATCCTTCCACATCACAGGATCACTCGAGGCGATGCGGGTAAAATCACTAAAGCCCCCGGAGGCGTATCGCAGCAACTCTTCCTGCTGTTCCATGCGAAACAATGTCTCAACCAGACTGAACGCCAGCAGATGCGGCAGGTGACTGGTCGCCGCAAATACTTTGTCGTGTCTTTCAGGTGACATCGTCTCAATCACCGCACCGGTTTGCGCCCAAAGACTACTGACAACAGCAGTGGCTTCGGCGGAGGTTTCAGCGATCGGTGTAATGATAAGTCTTTTACCCTGATATAGCGATGCAAAACCCGCTTCAACGCCGCTATGCTCGGTACCTGCAATGGGGTGCGCAGGCACAAAGTTGCTCAGTGTTCCCAGATGTTTTCTGGCAGCGTTAATCACACTTTGTTTAACACTGCCGGCATCAGTGATCACGCAATTTGCAGAAACCGCACCTGACAGCTGCTCAAAAATTGCGTCATTGGCACCGACCGGGGCTGCAACCAGTACCAGGTCACTGCCGTTTACGGCATCAGCTAATTCGGTGTGGTAGCTATCGATGATTCCGCGTTCAACGGCGCGCACCAGGTTTTGTTCATTGCGGCCATAACCAACAAACTTTGCCGTCACTCCGGCTGCTTTCAGCGCAAGCGCAAACGACCCGCCAATCAAGCCAACGCCAATAATAGTGATTTGTTCAGTCATACGTTCACAGTACCGGTTCAGTGAGGCACGACTTGGGGAAGTTCGTCGTTGATGAGAAAGTACACAGCAGGGCGCCAACCAGGTAGCGCAATGATGCCAGTGATGAAGATTTCGGGCAATCACCGCACAACCGAAGGACGCCTGCTGTGCACCGCAAATATCGAAAAACAAACTGGTTCACGTGGTACGTAAAAGGCACGATATCACCCTCCAACTTGTGGCAGTGTCAGCGTCTAAGCACTGGGGAGGGTCTCGCCGTGGTTTGTAACAGTATCAAACCACAGCAAAAATCATCCAACTAACCTCCAGACGGACGCTTAAATCAAGCGCACTTTCAACAACCCGTCGATATCACGGATCGCACCCAGCGTGCTGTCAGAAATCGCAGTCTCACTGTCAATCAATGTACAAGCGTAATCCCCTCGGGATTCGTTGATCATGTGCAGAATATTGTTTGAAGAAATACCCAGCTGATGTGAGATCTGACCCACCATGTCCGGAATGTTCCTGTGCACCAGCGCAAGGCGGTACTCACTCTTTCGCCCCAGGCTGATCGCCGGGAAATTTACCGAGTTGGTGATATTGCCGTTTTCAAGATAATCGCAAAGCTGATCAGCCACCATGTAGGCACAGTTTTCCTCTGCTTCGGCAGTTGATGCACCCAGATGTGGCAACGCGATGACTTTCTCGTGATCGATATTTTCACGTGTAGGGAAATCACATATATAAGAGCCAAGCTTGCCATTGTCGAGTGCGGCAATAACGGCGGCCTCATCAACCACCCCGGCACGTGCAAAATTCAATAGTACCGCGCCCTGCTTCATGGCCGGCAGGCGTGATGCGCTGATCATATGTTTGGTGGCTTCAACCAGTGGCACATGCAGAGTAAGGAATTCACTTTCTGCCAATACCTCATCGACACTGCGAGCCATTCGCACAGAGGCATTTAACTTCCAGGCGTTTGTCACGGTAATACCAGGGTCATGACCAATCACCTTCATTCCGAGTGCGGCAGCAGCATTCGCAACTTCAACTCCGATAGCGCCTAATCCGATCACACCCAAAGTGCGCTCGGAAAGTTCAGCACCCACAAAACGCTTCTTGCCATCCTCTACTTCACGCTCAAGCGCATCGCCATGGGAATCAAGTGCACTGGTATAAGCAACCGCTGAATGCAGATTGCGTTGTGACAATAGCAGACTACCTATCACCAGTTCTTTCACGGCGTTGGCGTTAGCACCAGGCGCGTTAAACACCGGCACACCGCGCTCGGTTAACCGATCTACCGGAATATTATTGACCCCGGCTCCGGCTCTGCCTATGGCTTTTAAATTGTCACCAAAAGACATATCGTGAAGCTTTTGAGACCGCAGAATAATGGCATCCGGATCAGTGATTTCGGTGCCGATTTCGTAGCCGTCAGAGGGAAATCTGTCCAAACCTTTGGCTGCGATATTGTTTATTTTTTGTATCTTGAATTCCACAACATTCCCCAACTTGTTTGTCCGATGCACTCAGGCACCGGTACGTTCGAATTCCTGCATATAGGCGACCAATGCGTCCACTCCGGCTTCCGGCATGGCATTGTAGATACTTGCGCGCATACCCCCGACAGATCGATGCCCTTTCAGTGTATGCAAACCGGCATCTGTGGCACCCTGTAAAAAAGCCTCGTCACGTGTGCTGTCGCCACAGATAAATGGAATATTCATCCATGATCGACAATCTTCACGTACCGGGTTCTGGTAATAGTCGGAGGCGTCTATGGCACCGTAAAGCTTATCTGCCTTTCTTTTATTGTTGGTAGCAACAACGTCTAATCCGCCTTGTTGCTTCAACCATTGAAACACCAGACCGGACATATACCACGCGAAAGTCGGCGGAGTATTTAGCATTGAACCGGCCTTGTCCTGCAGCTCAAAGTTAAACGCATCCGGAAGCAGTTTGTGAGCGTTGCCAAGCAGCGCTCGCTTCACAATAACGATAGTCAGACCAGAAGGGCCAATATTCTTTTGCGCACCTGCGTAGATCACACCAAAGCGACTGACATCAACAGGCCGTGAC
The DNA here is from genome assembly GCA_937931165.1 of uncultured Granulosicoccaceae bacterium. Lineage (GTDB taxonomy): Bacteria > Pseudomonadota > Gammaproteobacteria > Granulosicoccales > Granulosicoccaceae. The sequence goes on along the minus strand of CALHCI010000150.1, from coordinate 7,533 downwards.
AGAAGTGTGGAAGACATATCTGCAACCAGAGGCGCTTCACTGACCTCCGGCACAAAACCGAATTCAACGCCGCCAATAGTTTCATTTGGCGTGTAATGCAGGTAGGCCGCATCTGTCGAGCATGTCCACTCTGCGGGGTCTGGAATATGATTAAACCCGCTTGCTTCAGCAGTGGCGACAACATTGACTTCAGCGTGTTTACGCGCCTCTGCAATGGCTTTTTTTGACCACTGTCCGGTATGCACGTAATCAAGTCTGCTGGCATTGCCAAGCAGGTTCATCGGAATACAACCGAACTGTCCGGAAGCGCCACCTTGAAGAAAAAGCACCGCATAGTCATCAGGGATGTTCAGCAGCTCGCGAAGATCGCTTATCGCTTGATCTGCAATAGACACGAACGCCTTGCTGCGGTGGCTGAGTTCCATCACACCGGCACCGTTACCGCGCCAGTTACTGAGCTCTGATGCCGCCTGCTCAAGCACTTCTAATGGAAGCGCTGCCGGACCGGCACTGAAGTTATAACATCTGCTCTCTGCACCAACTTGCTCGAGAGTTTTACTCATGAAAGTATCTGGCCTTTTACTAGATTGCGACCAGTCTAAATCAGAACACGACCGTCTGTATGACTAATTCAGCATTAGTCTTGTGAATCTTCTTCTTCATTATTGGTAGATTCATCATCCGACCCGGTTGAGTCATCTTGCTCTGCAGAGCCAGGCGAATCATCAGTTGCAGATGATTGATTTTCCGTTGATGAATCCGCTGATTCTTCAGCGTCTTCGAGTGCTTCATCTTCGCTGCCTGTTGTAGCAACGCACTCAATTTCGACAAGCCGCTCTTCATCACCAATCCGGATTAGACGCACGCCCTGAGTGTTACGCCCGACAACACTGATGCCATCAACCGCGGTGCGTATTAACGTACCACCATCGGTAATCAGCATCACTTCGTCGTCATCGCGAACCTGAATTGCGCCGACCACCGGCCCATTGCGCTCACTGGTTTTGATGTCAATAACACCTTTACCACCACGCTTTTTGCGCGGGTAATCTTCGGCCACAGTACGCTTGCCATAGCCTTTAACCGTCGCAGTCAGGATGTCACCTTCATCAACTACAATCAAAGACACGACCGTGTCTTCGGCTTCCATTCGTATACCGCGCACCCCTGCCGCACCGCGCCCCATACTGCGAACATCACCCTCTAAAAAGCGCATCGTCCGGCCGTTACTCGACGTGAGCATGATGTCGCTTTCGCCATCGGTGAGCGCCACATTAATCAGTTCATCATCGACTCGCAGGTCGATGGCGATAATACCGTTGGCTCGTGGGCGCGAGAAATCAGGCAACGGTGTCTTTTTCACCACACCGTTTTTGGTCGCGAAGAACACAAAACGATCTTCGTTGTATTCGCGAACTGTTAGTACCGCGGAGACGCGCTCATTCTCAACTAGTGGCAGCAGATTCACGATTGGCCGTCCACGTGCACCACGACTTGCTACCGGCAACTCGTAAACGCGTTTCCAGTACACCTTACCAACACTGGTAAAGAACAATACGGTGTCGTGCATGCTGGCGACGAATAGCTTGTCGATGAAGTCTTCGTCTTTCATCGACGTAGCAGACTTACCCTTACCACCGCGTCTCTGCGCTGTGTAGTCAGACAGCGGCTGCGCTTTTGCATAGCCTGCATGAGATAGAGTCACAACGACATCTTCATCGGAGATCAGGTCTTCTACCGTCATCTCCGAGTAGTCGATCATTATCTGGGTTCGACGCTCATCGTCGTATTGATCTCTGACTGCCGTGAGCTCTTCGCGAATGACTTCCCGCAGCCGGTCCGGGCTTTCGAGAATTTCGAGAAAACCTTCTATTTTCCCGAGAATTTCGCGGTATTCTTCAATAATTTTATCCTGCTCAAGTCCGGTCAACCGGTGCAGGCGAAGATCAAGGATTGCCTGCGCCTGTGTTGGCGTCAGGTGGTAACCATCGTCGTGCAGGCCAAATGATTCATCGAGATCTTCAGGCTTCGACGCATCTGCGCCTGCCCTTTCCAGCATCTCTACCACACTACCCGGCTTCCAGATCCTGGCCACCAGCGCTTCTTTTGCCGCAGGCGGATTAGGTGCGCTTTTAATCAGCTCGATGACCGGATCAATGTTAGCAAGCGCTACCGCCAACCCTTCGAGGATGTGGGCACGATCTCTGGCCTTGCGCAAGTCGAACAGCGTTCGGCGGGTAACGACTTCACGCCGGTGCCGGATAAACGCATCGAGAATCTCTGTCAGATTAAGCAGCTTTGGCTGCCCGTCTATCAGTGCAACCATATTAATACCGAACACCGTCTGCAGTTGCGTCTGCTTATAAAGCTGATTAAGCAGGACGTCACCGGGCTCGCCACGGCGCAACTCAATGACCATACGCATGCCGTCTTTATCAGACTCGTCGCGCAGTTCGGTAATGCCTTCGATCTTTTTATCTTTAACCAACTCGGCGATTTTTTCGAGCAGGCGGGCTTTATTTACCTGGTAGGGCAGCTCGGTAACGATAATCTTGTCTTTACCGGTTTTTTCGTTGTGTTCAACGGCGGCTTTGGCCCGCACGTAAACGCGGCCGCGGCCAGTCTCATACGCCTCTTTAATCCCGCGCGCGCCATTAATAATGCCGTAGGTCGGGAAATCCGGCCCGGGTATATGTTCCATCAGCTCCGGAACGGTGATTTCCGGATTGTCGAGCATTGCCAGCGTGCCATTAATCACCTCACCAATGTTGTGCGGTGGAATGTTGGTAGCCATGCCTACAGCAATACCGGACGAACCGTTTATTAGCAGGTTGGGAATACGCGCAGGAAATACTGCAGGCTCAGACTCTGTTTCATCGTAGTTGGAGATAAAATCGACGGTTTCTTTGTCGAGATCTGCCAGAAGCTCGTGGGCGATACGTGCCATACGCACTTCGGTGTAACGCATGGCAGCCGGGGAATCACCATCAATAGAGCCGAAGTTACCCTGCCCGTCTACCAGCATGTAACGCATGGAGAAGTACTGCGCCATACGCACAATGGTGTCGTACACAGCGGTGTCACCATGCGGGTGATATTTACCGATCACGTCACCGACAACACGCGCAGATTTCTTGTACGGTTTGTTCCAGTCGTTACCGAGTTCGCTCATGGCGTAGAGCACCCGGCGGTGTACTGGCTTTAGTCCATCCCGGACGTCGGGAAGCGCACGCCCCACAATCACACTCATGGCGTAATCAAGGTAGGACTGGCGCATCTCGTCTTCGAGATTGACCGGTATTATTTCCTTAGCAAAATCAGACATTTTTACTCAAGGGTTGCCCGGAACGGAGAGAACTCGGGAAGTCTAAAAACTAACGCACTATTGTATCACAGCATGCGTTTTAAAACCTTCATTTTGCGTAATACCCATTACACCTGAACAGCCCGTTTACCGAACTTGCCCACACGGCTAAATTTAACGTTGAAACAGCCCCCGCCATGGCAAAAGCTTGCCCCGAAACTGCGCTGCCGATAAGGTAGCTGCCACCTCACGTCAGCCTGCTTCCCCTTAACGCACACCACGCTCCGGACTACACTATGCCCCCAGACTTAAATGCATTACAGAGCAACCCTGCAACCGACACAGGCAGCAACAGCGATCAGGCCGAACTGGATAAATTCAGCGCGAACGCACACCTGTGGTGGGACACGCAAAGCGAGTTCAAACCACTGCATGACATCAACCCGCTGCGACTCGATTACATTGGCAGACAGGTGCAACTCAAAGGCGCTCGCGTACTGGATGTCGGTTGTGGTGGAGGCATTCTCAGCGAGTCTCTGGCCAAAGCCGGGGCCAGCGTCACCGGCATAGATCTCTCAGAAAACGCAGTCAATGTGGCAAAACTGCACGCCGCAGAGCATCAGGTAAGCGTCGATTACCAGTGCATCGGTACCGAACAATTTGCAGAACTTCACGCAAGCACTTTCGACGTGGTGACGTGCATGGAAATGCTCGAACACGTGCCAGACCCGCAATCGATCGTTAACGCCTGCAGCCAACTACTGAAGCCCGGTGGCACTGCGATTTTCTCAACACTCAATCGAAACAATAAATCCTACGCGTTTGCGATTGTTGGTGCCGAGTATGTATTGAACCTTCTGCCACGTGGCACACACGACTGGCAGAAGTTTATAAAACCGTCCGAACTCGCCGGTTGGTGCCGCCAATCACAAATGAACACCAGCAACATCGAGGGCATGAGCTACAACCCGCTGTCAAAAGTTTACAGCCTCGGTAGTGATGTGGACGTGAACTACTTACTGACTGCAGTAAAATCAGCCTAATGAGAGCACCCGATGTCAAAGCAAAAACAGAAAAACGCGAGGACACGGATCATACGTCAAGCCCTGCACATGTCGCCATAGGCGGTGGTAGCAGCCCGATAACCTGCAGGCAATACAACCCATGACAACAACACAGGCAGTCTTCTTTGATCTGGACGGCACACTGATTGACACAGCGCCGGACATGGGCGGTGCATTAAACCGGTTACTGCAAAGACACAACCGTTCAGCTGTAGATGAACAACACTACCGCCCGCACGTTTCCCATGGCTCTGTTGCACTGCTTAAACTGGGTTTTCCAGAGCTTGCTGACAACCACGATTTTGATCAGTTGCGAAAGGATTTTCTTGATGAGTACGAGCAGAACATTTGCAAAGAGAGCACAGTTTTCACTCAGATGACTGGTGTACTTGATGAGCTCGAACAACAGAACATTCCGTGGGGCATCATCACTAACAAGCCTGAGTACCTGACGCTACACCTGTTAAACCAGCTGGCTCTTACCGAACGCTGCTGCGCCATTGTTGGCGCAGATACGGCAGCACGTGCCAAACCGCACCCGGAGCCGATGCTCCTCGCCTGCAGCCGGACAGGCGTCTCCCCGGACCACTGTATTTATGTAGGCGACGCAGAGCGAGATATACAAGCTGGATTATCCGTTGGTATGAAAAGCCTGATTGCAGGCTGGGGTTATATTGATCCGCTAACAGATCAACCCGAAGACTGGGGGGCACATGCACACCTCACTCACCCGCAGGAATTGCTGAACCACATCGCACCTCCCTGTTCGACTTAATCCTATGCCAATTAATTGTCAGCACTGCAGTGATTTATCACCGCAACAACCAGCCATTTAACTAATATTAATTTGCCGCTTCCGATTTGAGCGAAGCCACCTATACTCCGGAGTTAATTCCTTCCACGAGGACTTTAACATGCCGAATCTGGAATTTTCAGAATGGCCAGGCGCGTGGGAAAGACACGTCATCAGGAAAACCGACTTTCCATTATTGTTTTCAGACCGAAAACCACCGGTAACCAAAGATCTGGAACAAGCCCAGTTGCTAGACAAGCAGGAACTGGCGCAGCTCGAACTAGAGCTTGCAGAACTGCTGGAACAGTGCTCAACAATCACTGAAACAACCAATATCGAGCACGTCTGTAAAATAAAAAGCGATCTCGATCGCTGTTACGACACGGCTTGTGGACTCGGCGCTGACCTGAGTGAACAAAAGGAAGCGCTGACCTTGCTCAACGAAGTCATTACTACCGCGATCCGCCGGGCGTTAAGAGACGATGACGAGCACGGAAGACTGTTACTCATAAAACAGGAATCCGTTCGTATGCGCCACCTGACGAGACTTAACTATCCGATCGTCTGTGATTTGCTGCGTTCAGTATGCCCGATACCACCGGCGGAAATTCCAGCTGCACTACTATGCGAAACCGACGAGGCCTTTACGGTTGCGCTGGAGGTGCTGGATGACAATAAAAGAAAGTATCTGGCCGAAGGAATTGATACAATTTCACACAGATTAAAAGACAAAGCCAACCTTCTTGGCCTTGAGCGCAAACAAAAACTGTTGCAGAAAACGCTGGTGGCGAGTTCTGTTTCAGGATCAGTGCAATCCGAAACCTTATCCAGTGTGGAACCAGAACCCGGCTAATGACCGAAAGCCCGATTGATGTATGGACCAGCCAGGCAATCCCGGCTGGTAGTGGCAGATACTACGCGCTCCTGCACTGCAACTCTCCAACTCAATCGAGTGCCATCCTTTCGCTAATTTCTATCTGGAGCAAACTCTGTTTCAGCAACAAGGAAATGGATGCCGCGAAAAAGCAGATCGACTGGTGGCAGGCTGAACTCACCGGCGACAACCCGCAACATCCGGTAACGCAACAACTCCTGAGTGCAGTTACCACTACCGGTCAACGCTCACAAATCATCAAACAACTGACTGAGGTACTGCTTGGCTATAGTGCGCTGGTTACTGAAGGCAGCCCTTCACGCGCCGACCCGAACCAACTCTTTCATCACCGAACCGGTGCCGTTGCAGCACTTGCACTGACCGGACAACCAGACAAGAATGTACACTACTCCGTTGAATCAACGGGTATCGCATTATCGCAGTTTCGCTGCATTCGTCATCTGCATAAACATGTTTCGAGCGGCTTGTTGTGTCTGCCTTTGGAAGAGATGGAGGCGAGTAACCTGTCACCCAAAGAACTGCTCCCGGGCCAATACACAGACAATCTTACTCATTTCCTGTACAGCCGGCTTGACACCATTGGACAACAACTTGACGACGCCCTGAGCAGGTTACCAGCGGAGTGTCCGGACGCTGTTTTTCTTTATGTCTATGGACAATTGCAAGCCACACTACTGCAGAAAATACGTAAAGATCTCACGCTGCTCGATCAACCCGATATTCGGTTGTCTCCATTGCGAAACTTCTGGATTGCACGCAAGGCAGCACGACAACAACTGAAACTACGTAAACGTGAAGCGTAAAACTCAAGACAAGTAAAACTGAAGGCAACAATTATCCTGAACAACCGTAGCCAGATGCCAGATGCACCGTAACCTCTGGCCGGGCAGGTAAGGCAGTCAACGACTAACCGGCCACTACCAAACCAGTTGATAAAAAACTGTAGTTAGCGAGTCATATCGTAATAACGATCAGCGTAGCGTTTACCGATTTCACGAAGCCCTTCAGCAGTAAAATGTGAGCCGTCGATTTTGGTGGCCAGGCCACTTGCACTGACACACCCGGTGTAAGCATCGGAGTCGCTGTTCAGTGAATTTAATCGGTTGTTTACCCCGCCACGCCGTGCAATCTCACCGCAAATAAAAGGCTTACCGGAAGAAAACCAGTTCTCCGATCTGAAGTTAGCAATCAGTGCGCGCAACTTATTCTCGTATTCCGGCGTGTCGTTGGCATCTGTTTCACCCTGATGCCAGAGAACACCGTCGAGGCCGGACTTATGAGGCAGCTGATTAATCGCATCGATCACTCTGCCGTCAATACGACGATAAAATTCTTCGTTGTAATCCCAGTTGGCAATAGCAGCACCTGGTGCAGACACCAATATAAACCCGACTACCCGACGACTGTCGCGTGTGACCAGCCGCTTACCAAAGTGCAGCAGCAGATTGTTAGCCGGGTCGGTGTTCGGATCATTGCG
>CALHCI010000149.1 GCA_937931165.1 uncultured Granulosicoccaceae bacterium | reverse complement strand
ATCGGGCTTTGTATTAGAGGGTTCATAAAACTCACCTCCGAGATTTTTTATATCGGTGACCAGATCAGTACGATCATTTTGCCGTGTCAGCTTGCGCGTTTGGGTGGCAACCGCCGCAGGAATTCCACCAATCAACGGTAGTCTGTGGAAGTGTTTAATCACAAATTTTGTGGTCTTTTGCACGACCTGTTCTGTGACTTTCTTTACCGCAAAGATCGCCGTAGCACGTTCGATAATAAAAACCACCAGCACTACCACCAGCAGCGGTACTAAAAAGCCGGAAAGCAACACCCTGTCGAGTAACGTTTGTTTTTGCCACCAGACAACAACAGCGTCCAGTATCGCTTTGGTTTTTTCATAAAAACGCCCAACCCAGTGTTGCAGCCGCGTACTTTTACGATGGATCCAGCCAGCCAGGGTAACCAGCTGCGGGATAAAAATCGCCTTGATAATCCCAGGCTTTAGTACCATCACCAGAAAGCCAAAGAACATTTTTATCGCACTGGTGATTAACGTGAAAATCGAAACCACCACGACACTCAATTTCAGAGCGAGCAATGCACCAATCAATGCAGTCACCGGTGCCAGCAAAGTCACCAGATAGCGCCAGGCGGAAGTTATTTGCTCCCATCCGAAAATACCCAGCAGAATTACCGCAGCATAGCCCAGTAAAATCCGGAACCTGAGTGGCGTGATAACGGCAGGAAAAAATCTGAGTACAAAACGCTCTGCGCTAATGTAGGCCGAAGTACGTTTGGCTTCTGGACTCATGGACACACCATTAGCCACTGACAGGTTGTCGCAATACCTGCAAACCAGCGGAAGCTAACTGCCACTGGATGAAAACGGCTTTTTAATAAAATCGATCAGCACTCTGGAAAATCTTGCCAGTTGTACCGGAATAGACAAGACACTGTTTTTCATGCCCTCTACTGTGCCCATTAATACCTCTTTTAAAAAAGCCCTGGCCTCCTGACGGGTAAGGTGCTCATCTTTTTCATCCAGGCTTTGCTTAACCAGCTGATTTGCCTGTTCGATAACCTGCAGCTGAGCTTCTGTAAAGCGGCCTCACTTGTGACGGAACTGGGCATACTTCAATGGTGTGCCGGCAGACATGCCAACCAGAAAATTTGCCGTTAATACCGGGGCGAAAGCCGCTCCAATCCCGACACCAATAAACTTCACACTGCCAAGGGCAAGCACCTTGAATACAGGCAAGAGTGGCGCTAGTGGTGCGAACAAAGGCAGTGCCATAAAACTTCTCCTGTATTTTCCTGATGAACGGGCGGAACCGGGTACTCCACCGGAACACCAATATTAATCGTTAAGCCGCAGAGATTAAAGACCGCATAGTAGCAACGCCCGCACCACAGACCGCTTGTAACAGACGCTCAAACAGTGCTTACCAACACAGATTTGCTATCCATAGCTATCATCCGTGCAGCTTCATAACATTAAGAAAACTCAGACATCTCCGACTTCTGCCGTCTCATGGCATAAAAATTATCCATGCTGAATTCAACTCTGGCACCGGTGCTCCAATCAAAAAGCGAGCGTGTCACTCCGCTTAAAGGCCCCTGGTATACATGGATGGCATGACTGTGCGACTGCCCCTCTGCACTCACCGCATGAATCGCATCCGGCGGCAGTGTCAATACTTCTCCAGCACTCACCACCTTGTTGCCGGTGTGGCGTAAGCCGGCTGATTCACACTGATACATCACTTCAAGTTCAGCACCACGATAGACCGCAATATGCGCAGTCATACAATGTTCGTGCGGCGCAAACACAACATCCGATTGGTATCGGCACGACCAGACAGAACAGGTTTCGTCTTCGAACAACAATACCTCATCATCGTCAATGCCTGCTATTGCATTGGCAATCGCATCAGGTTGCCGCACACTGTTGCGCAACACCTGTTGTAGCCGCGCGAATGCATTAACAGATCGTGCAGCTTCACGAATCTCCGAGAGCAGCTCGTCAAGCACTGGTGCTGGCATTAAAACCTTTTCATTAGACATGGGGTATCAGTCGGCTAAACGTTGCGATCAGGTATGAGCAGGCCACGCTCACTGGCCGGGCGTTCCATACAGAGATTCCACCATCGCATTACATTTGGAAGATCGTCATAACCGAAGTCTTTGTCGGCCTTGTAAAAAAGTTTTGCCGCGCGTATCCATGGCCAGATCGCGATATCGGCGATGGTGTATTCATCTCCAACAAGGTAGGTTTTATCTGCCAGATGTTTTTCCAAAACGGCCAGCAGACGGCGGCCCTCCTGTTGATACCTTTCACGCGGTCGGGGATCTTCTATTTCGCTTCCTGCGAATACACTAAAGTATCCATACTGACCAAACATCGGCCCAACACCACCCATCTGAAACATTAACCACTGCAATGCATGCGCTTTGTCTGCAGGATTAGCAGGCATTAGCTTCCCGGTCTTCTGTGCCAGGTAAATCAGAATCGCACCGGACTCCCATAACGCCAACGGTTGCCCGCCAGGCCCGTCAGGGTCAATGATCGCCGGTATTTTATTGTTGGGGTTAAGCGCCAGAAATTCGGGTGTAGTGGTTTCATTGAGTTTTACAGTATGTGCTTCATAAGGCAGCCCGATCTCTTCCAGTGCAATAGAGACCTTTACGCCATTGGGTGTCGGAAACGAGTACAGCTGCAAAATGTCCGGATTGCTTGCAGGCCAACGGTTGTTGATTAAATGTTCACTGACAAATGACATGATTTCCCTCGGGCTAAAATACGCGTTGTGCAATTGCAACGTGTTTATTAAATCAGATTTACAGAAACAAAATGAGAAACGCCACCGTGTATCACTACACGGTGGCGTTCAAGATCTTACTTAAAATGTGGATGACGTGCTAATAACTACACTGACCACCATCTGGCAGCAACAACACACCATCTCCGGTGCGTACACCCACATCCAGATCTGCAGGACAAGGCGGTATATTACCAGCACCCTGGCGCTTCATAGGCACATGTTTTACCGTCCTTGAAGTGTGATCAAATACCGTCACCAATCCTCGACCAGAAAGCACCTGAAACGCATCACCCACCGCTATCCGATCAACCTTGCGTTGAATCATTGGCAAATTAAGTCCGTAGACGTTCATTGCCGTTTGATCCGTAGTAACCAGCTGATATCCGATGTAGTCAGACAAGCTGGCAAGCGTAGAACCAACCGTCACGTCCTGCTTAAGATCCCACTCAACCTGCAGCTTAAGCGGGTCGGCTTCAAAGGCGGTATCAGCACCGTTTCTCGGCACGCCGAAGTAGTTACCGGACTGAGTGCTGATTGTCTCCACTGCAGGCGCATTGACTTCAGCCGTGCTCACACTGTTTCCGGTCAGCCGGTCATTAACAAACAATGCCGAGACGCCACCGTCAATTATAGTCTGATCACTTGCTGGTTCGGTAATGGCAGGTTCGGTAATGGCAGGTTCGGTAACGGCAAGTTCAAGCGTGGAATCAGCCGGTACTAGAGCGTTAAGGCCGTCAGACAGCAGCGTGCCGGATTCCTCCGGTTGTGCACCGGTCTTTTTGTCAAACGAATAAGCTTGCAGAATTTGCTGTTTTTTGGAAACAAGCGACTCATCGACTGTTGCCGGCTGTGCAAACGAGCTGCCTGACAACATTGTCCTTTCAGGGTTTTCACCGGTCAGTGCAACTTTCACAAGGTTATAGAGCTCTTCTGCCGGTAACCCCCTGCTCTGGTTTTCAGCAATCCAGGCCAGTGCCGCAGGCTTTTCTACGCGCTCTCTGAAGTAGCCAAGCTCAAGATCATTAAAGGTTACCTTCTCGATACCAAGCTCGGATAGCACCGGCTCCCATGACTCTCGCATGTTGTATTCATAGTGAGCGATGTAGTAGTCAAGCGCTTCATTAATAGAGCTATACAGCGCATTTCGATGTGTTTCACTCAATGACCGGAGCGCATCGATGTTAGCCACTACCGGACAATTGACAGTACCCGGATTCAGATTGGTGGTCCACCAGGCAGCATTGGCAATAGTACCGAATGACATATGCGCGTGGGGTGCAAATGCCACCGCATTTATTTGTCCTGTTTCCAGCGCCTGTCGGACCTCGGTGGCAATGATTGGACTCGGCGTAGCACCCAGGGCCTCCATCGCATTACCAATACCGCCGGTCGCTCGTACCTGCAACCCGGCTAATTGCGACAGTGAAGATGGCTTCTCCCCAACGCCAATCAAGTTGTACTGCGGCAGCGGAGAAGGCATTAACGCAATCGCATTCCACTTTCTGAAATCACTGCGCACCGATGGATGGCGGTAGAGCCACTGGCTGATCACACGCTCCTGAGCGAGTGTACTGACACCGAGAAACGGCAATTCCAGAACCGTGATCGATGGATTTTTTTCTTTATGATACCCGGCACAAAACTGTGCCATTTCAAAAGCCCCGGTAGAAATCCCGTCGAGATTTTCTTTCGGCTTTGACAAACCACCGTAAGAGAGTTTTAGCATGAACTCGCCGTTGGTTTTTTGCGCAACCAGTTCGGAGAGTTTTTCGACATGCTCGGTAAACGCCCGCCGCTTACCCCACAGTGATACATCCCAGGTTACTTGCTGTGCAAATCCGGAGACAGGAAACAACAGCAATATTAGTATTTTTATAACTCTCATAGGTGCACCGGTTTTTGTTGTTGGAAGCTTCGGCGACAAGATTGCAACAAGACCCGCGGCTGCGTACTACACCACTCTCGGGCCACCATTGGCAGTTAACCGCTCGACAGCTGATCATCCGTGTAAACGCAGCATTTTAAACATTTGGTTAATTAGTTTGATGGACAAACGTAAAGGTTTCACTGATCGCTATTAACCAGAATACTTTCTCACAGGAAAGAATATAGATATTCTATGGCGATAGGTTCGGAGCAGTACGGTACTACTTGTTGACCGGTGGAATGTCGCGCCAGGGTCCGAACTTAAGCGCCAGTGTGATAAACACCCCGTAGACAACAACAGCAAACGCAACCAGTAACAACACCACATTAACGGGTGTAGCGGCTGACACCCAGAATATCCCGGTTGCTACAATGCATAGCCTAAGCAACGCACCAAGCACTGGAAACTTCAGGGTATTCAGCCCCTGACTGGCAAAATAACACCCGAGCCCCAGAGCAAAAAACGCATAGGTAGGTGTGATTATCTGCAACGATTGACTGCAATAACCGGTTACCACGTCATCACTGCCCACAAGTCCGCACCAGATCGACGGAAACACTGCAAACAGCAGCCCGACAATACCCACAATTGCAGCGTTGATAAGGATCCCCTGCCAGGCGATTGAAATGGCTTTTTCACGCTGCCCGGCACCGACATACGCCCCGACTATGGCTATCAAAGATGCACCAATACCAAAAATAACCGGCACCATAATTAGCTCAAGACGAACGGCCAGCCCGTAGCCTGCCAGCCAGTCGGTGCCATAGCGACTAAACAATAATGTGGTCACCATGGCGTAAGTCACTGTCATTACCGATTGACTACTGGCCAGCAACCCCTGCTTGAGAATCGGAATCAGTGTGCTCAACCGCACCGCAGCCAGCCGGAATCTGACAGGTTGTCGCTGTTGACCGATAAAATAAATTGCAAGCAACAGCGAGAAGAAATAAGACGCAACCATTGCCAGCGCCGCAGATTTCATTGTCTGTGTGAGACTTGCACCTGCATCCGGAATCATAAACATGGCGAGCACCGTATAGCTGAGTAACATGACCCCGGCCACCAGCGCAGGTCTGACCATGTCACCGGTACCGCGTAAAAACGAACACAGCATATTCACCAGCCAGTAAACGGGAATAGCCGGAAACAACAGGGATGCATACAGCGTCGCACCATTAACTACCTCGGTGCTGTCGCTGGCGTAGCGGTAAAGCAGCGGCCCGAACAGCACCACCAGTGCCCACATCAATAAACCGCCCAGCACAGAGATCACCACAGCACACGCCAGCACTGCGGCCGCCTGTTCCTGATCACCGGCACCGATAGCACGCGCTGTAAAACCACTGATCGCGCCACCCATTGCACCAGCCGAAAACATCGCTGCAAGAATCACCAATGGAAACACCACGGCGACAGACGCGAGTGCATCAGCCCCTGCAGACTTCAGGAAACCGGCTTCAGCCAGACCCAACGCCGAAAACAACAACGCACCAATGACACCCGGCACTGCCAGGCGCAACATCGTTGCAAACAACGGTGCACCAACTAACGGAGAAGACTGATTCAACGAAAACTCCAAAACATAGAGACAAAGAAATGCTTTTTACCGCTACTTTGCAAAGTGTACTGCGGGCACCTGGCTTGTTCTTAACCGCCGCCAGTTCCAATATTCAATCGCTCACATGCCGCAACAGAAGCCAGACTCTTTTACGAATATTATTGACCCTCACACCCCAACGATATTTTTTGTTGTCACCAACGTGTGGAAATTTAATAACAATCTCGTTGATTTTTTCATAGATAGAAAAAATCAGTTGTTCGGTTTCTTTCCCACCCCACTTCTCGAGATCAGTTCCCTTTAACGAATTATATTTGGGAATTTTCCCTTTCTTCAGCTTGTTGAAGTTAAACCCGTCCTTTGAAAGACGCTGAAATTCATCATTAGAAATTTTATCTACCACATCAGCCAGCGGGACCCCATCATTCGCAACCAGATCCAGATACAACAGATTATTTTTTAACTCTCCGATAAGTGCCCGGCTGTCACCTTTGGATCTGCTCCACCAGGAGCTGATAGATTTGGCCGCAGATCCCGAGGCGGACAACGTCTTTAAAGCCGTTGGAATCGTCAGATCCATAGATGCGTACTCATTAACCGTTCACCAATAGTCAAATCCAATCAAACCGCAACACCGGCCTGATAGATACCCTGTAATTTGCGCACTAATTTTCGCAGCGGGCCGGTGCCAAAAAAGCACCGGCCCCCCTGAATGATAACAGTTAAGCTGACTTCGCAGTAACGTTCACAAGCTTACAAAAGGTTATCTATGGATAACTGAACTAACTCTTCCCGAACTGCAGTCAATCGAGAAATGGCAGGCACCATCGACAGCGAGGTATTCTATTGGCGGTGTACCGGTCTGATGGTCATCCAATCTCTCTGCATGCTATATAGAGCTCATTCGCAATACACCGCCAATTGTGCAATTGTTTTTCGTTGTTTTCGGCCTACCCATGTTATTCGGTTACCGCTGGCCTTTTACTGCCTCAGCGTTACTTGCACTGACACTAAATTTCTCTGCGTACTCCGGGACTGTCGTTAAAGTGATTCGACAATTTTTAGAGGTGGCTTCAAACACGATTGATCCACAGCAGAGTGCCCCCCGCACGCGGGAAGGTTGTACCTATCCAGACACCCTTCATCCTGGGTGTTTCGCACTACAAATCAACCGGTCAGATCGCGCGCTACGGCTTCAATATTATTGCCATCCGGATCAAGCAGAAACGCCGCGTAGTAGTCTGGCGCATATTGCGCTCTAACTCCGGGCTTTCCGTTACAGACATAGCCACCTTCAACACCCGCAATATGAAATTTATCTACCGAGTGACTATCCGGTGCGATAAACGCGATATGACAACTTTGACTTAGGGCAGATTGTTCAATCAAAAAAACTGTTCTGTCACTACCTGCTTCTCCGTACCCTGCCGCAGACTCGTCTGACCACTTAAGCTCAATATTCAACGGTTTCAAGACAACGGTATAAAAGCATACACATTCCTGAAATTTTACTACGTTGATTTCAAAGTGATCGATCAAAAGTATAGCCCTCTTTGATTAAGGGGAATCAGAAACAGTCAAAGGATTTGCCTGTTTCATTTGAGCAGCTTACTCAGCGACATGTACCGGCCCTGCTCGGCATCTTGAAATCCGAACTGCCGATACAAGTCATGATGGAAACGTGTAGAAAGCATCCAGCCGGTAACGTTATCCAATGATGGATGGCTCATTAACCGTTCTATTAACTGCTTGCCAAGCCCTTTTCCTCTATATTGCTCAAGTACAGCGAGATCAAAAATATAGGCGTGATATACGGTGTCAGAGGTAGCACGGGCCCAGGCAATCTGATGGGTATCGTCAAGAAAAAAGCCAATACAATATGAATTCATAAAAGCTCGGCAAATATCTTCACGCTTACGCCCCTTCCCCCAGTAACTTTGCTGAACAAACGGCACAATGACGTCAAAATTAAATTCAGAACTGTCATATCTAACACGAATATCCACTGCTATTTCCGGGTTGGTGATAAATACCGCCAATCTGCTTTACTCGTTTTTTAGTGGCAGATCTATATGAAATTGTACCCTGCCAATTTTCACCGAGACATCAACCCACATTATCCGGCTTGCCAAAAAATAGTACATACCCGTCCGGGTCGCTCACCTCAAACCCCGATAAGCCGTCGTCTCTAAGTATAACCTTAGGACCTGGCCTGACGCCTCTTTTGGCAAAATCCTTCGCCAACCACGAAGGGTCGTCGCAATAGATAAATGCATCCCAGAGAACCCATTCATGTACTGTGCAGTTTGGCACCGGCTTAACACCGGTATCCGGGAACTTAAGCATGATACGCACGCCGTCCCTCTCGACAATAGCAAAGAAAGGATCGTCAGCTGGAGATAGATGCACCACACTGACCCCGAGGCTGACGCGATAATAGTCCACTGCTTTACTAAAATCGCTAACCATAAAATAGCGGTGAGATTGGCCTGATTTTACCCGTCATAGTGGTGACTTTATTCTCCATATGCTGAGTAACACCAGCGCGGTTAATTTGGAGCTAGTGCGACATAAGAAAATCTGCGGCTCTTTCACCAATCATTAGCGACGCAGCGTTGACGTTTGCAGAGGGTATCATCGGCATAATTGAAGCATCAGCCACACGCAACCCGGCAACACCGTGTACTCGCAGGTATTGGTCTACCACACTGGTACTGTCTGTTGCCGGCCCCATACGGCAGGTGCCAACCGGATGATAAGCCGTATTACCGGTTTGCATCGCATGTTCGAGCAACGCTTCATCAGTATCACAATCTCTACCGGGCCAGAGTTCCTCTTCTACATACCCGCTAAACGGCGGGCTGTCTGCAATGCGCCTTGCAACACGCAGAGCAGCGGCCAGGACTTTGCGGTCCTCCGGTTCTGCCAGATAATTACCCTGAATCTCGGGTTGCTCAAAAGCCTCTGAGGAAACCGCTTTTACGTATCCTGCACTCAGCGGCCTTTGCTGCCAGCAGGCTATGGTTGCACCGGGAAACTTATCCAGCCCGGACTGAACGCCATGCGGGTAACTTGCAGGGGTAAAGGTTAACTGAATATCCCCGTTAGTCAGTTGCTGTCGCGATTTCCAGAAACAATAAACAAGCGTAGGGGTTAATGCCAGCGCTCCGGATCGTGATACCCCATACCGTATAATTTCACGCGCTAGTGACAACCCGCGTACGCGCTCATTGATGGTGCTCATACCCTTAATACGTAGTACCGAACGAACCGCGTAGTGGTCACGCAGGTTGCTTCCGACACCCGGTAAATTACAACGGGTACGTATGCCCAGCGACTGAAGGTGCGCATGCTCACCAATGCCGGACAACTGCAGGAGGTGCGGAGAGCCAATTGCGCCTGCACAAACGACGACTTCACGTGACGCCTTTATAGTGCTTGATACGGAGTCTCCGACAGCCTGGTAAGTGACGCCACAGGCACGACCACTTTCTATATCAATTCTTCGCACATGTGCATTGGTAATCACCCGGGCACTGCCACTTTTCATTGCCGGGTACAGAAACGCTCTTGCCGGACTTACCCGTTTGCCACGAGAAACACTGCGCTGCGCATAAGCTATCCCTTCCTGTTGTTTTCCATTGTAGTCCGAGTTAACGGGTATTCCGATTGCATTAGCGCTCTGAATAAAAGCATCACAAAGCGCATCAGGCTGGTCAATATCGGTAACGGTAAAAGGCCCCGTCTTACCATGGAAACCCTCATCGCCCTCCCCGAGCTTGCATTCACTTTTCATAAACCATGGCAGAACATCCTGGTAACGCCATAGTGGATTTCCCATATCGGCCCATGCATCATAATCAGCCGCCTGACCTCGATTATAAATGTGACCGTTAATAGAGCCCGAACCACCCAGGGTTTTACCGCGCGCATGATTAATCGCCCGGCCATTTAATCCCGGACTCCCCACCCCCTGATACATCCAGTTAATTCTTTTATTACGCAGGGTATACAGCACACCAGCGGGAATATGGATAAACGGATTCCGATCACGTGGCCCGGCCTCGAGTACACAAACACGATGTCCTGCCTCTGCCAGTCGACCAGCCACCACGCACCCGGCCGTTCCGGCACCAACAATAATATAGTCGTACACCTGCTCACTCATCGACAGATTCCGTTACATTCAATCTTGTCTCTATTCAGCATGTTTCATTTAGCCAGATGTAGATTTGTCAGTCGTATAGTCACTTTTTATCATATTCAGGTACATCCTGCTTTTGCAACAGAATGCAACCAAAGCAAACATTGTCGAATGTAACTGCCGTCACTGTGCAAAATAATCCGGTGGTGAAAATAGACGATTTTCAGATTCAACCCGCAGCTCCCGCGGGTACAGTACTACCGGTATTAGTGCAATGGAGATTTCATGTCGCTCTAATTATCCCCCTGGTTACTACCACCTGCTGTTTACTCTGCGGTACTATCCCGACACCGGTACTATCCCGACACCCGCAGCGCCCACCCACCACGAGCCTCACCCGCCAAAGTCCTGAACCATGAACAATACCCCGGGAGATTTCGTCGACAAATGCACTTTGGCGGTCGATATTTCAAAGCTTGCCGGCGCCAGAATACTGGAGCTGTTTCTGCCGCAAATAGCAGTGACGCAGAAGGCAGACGAAACACCATTAACGGCAGCAGATCTGGCGGCCAATAAACTGATCATTGCTGAACTCGGAAAAATTGATCCGGACCTGCCCGTCATCACTGAAGAATCGTGCGACGTACCGCTACCAGAGCGGGCCCGTTGGGAATGGTACTGGCTGGTCGATCCTCTCGACGGCACTCGCGAATTCATTCGGCAAAACGGCGAGTTCAGTGTCAACATTGCACTGATGCACAAAGGCACACCGGTGTTGGGCGTGGTGCACGCGCCGGTACTGGATATTACCTACTGGGCCTCTACCGGTTCCGGCGCCTGGAAGCAGGTTGGCGACGAACCGCCACGGCAGATCTCGGTGCGCACCGCCCCATCAAAGCGGGTCACAGTGGCACTGGGCTGGTCACCTCGCTTTGGTAAAAGACTGCAGAGCTTTCTCGATAAGTTAGGAGATCACCACGAACTCCGTATGGGCGGCGCGCTGAAGTCCTGCCTGGTTGCAGAAGGACGAGCAGATATCTACGTTTGTCTTGGCCCAACCGGAGAGTGGGATACGGCAGCAGCGCAATGCATTGTGCACGAAGCAGGCGGTACACTCACCGACATCCAGTCACAAAAACTTCAGTACAACGCGCGCGAGTCAATGATCAATCCCGATTTTCTGGTATACGGACGCGGCGAACATCATTGGGTTGAATACCTGGAATAACTCTCGATAGCGAACCTGCTGAACCACAGGCCGTTACGGCTTTATTCCATAATCGATTCGACAGTCAGACTGCCCTCACATTCGCCAAGAATGGCATGCGCTCCCATAGGAAGAGCATATTGATCGGTGTCGCCAGATTCATCCGTAAGATCATGCCCTGCATATAGTCCACCGGGCACCAGCACATTTAACGAGCCAAGTCAGTCATTGAGCACATCAACTGCTCTACTAACCGGACAGCCATCTTAAATATAACTTATGACTCAAAAGTATTTCCGCTGACTAAAATTGGCCGTATAGTTAAACTGGCGGTCCAGTTAGTATTCGCAACGCCAATTGCTGCGCTATACAGCGCAGAAATTTTTTGAGTTGTGGTTGTGGCGATTAAAACATGCCATTGTCGTGGGCAAATTCGGTTGGAATTTCCTGCACCACGTCCCAGTGCTCGACAATCAGCCCGTTTTCAACGCGGAACAGATCATAGAATGCAGTGGGATTACCACCGAAATCACCTTCGCTCTGGGTAAACACAAAGTTTCCTTCAGCCACGACGCGGTGTATTTTGCTGTAGTAAAATGAGATGTTGTTTTCAGCAAGGTATCCAATGAAAGTGCCCAGGCCCTGTAGCCCATCGCCAACGTTAGGGTTGTGCTGGTGATAAGTATCACCGATGTAGTCGGTTAGTTTATCGCCTTTACCATTGACAAGAATATCGTTAACGAAACCGGTAACCAGCTGCTTGTTTACAGCGGTTTTGTCTTTATCAGTGATTGCAGTGGGGCCGCCTGTCATGGTTCGACCACTTACAGTGGTTTCGGGAATGTCCTGAATCGCGTCCCAGTGTTCTGCCAGCTTGCCGTCTTCAATGCGAAACAAATCGAATACAGCCTTTTTCCCCTCCAGGTCGTATTCGCTGTGTACCAGAACCAGATCATTTTCCTGTAGTACCCGAACCGGTTTAATCGCTATTGGATCCTTTAATGTTTCCAGGTAACCGACAAATCCCAGTAACCCGTCAAGTCCATCCGGTGCCAGCGGATTGTGCTGAATATAGTCGCTATGCACGTTTTCATTAATGAATGCCGTGTCTGCTTTCACCAGTCCACGCTCGAGCAAATCAACAGCGAGGCTTTTTGATGCGTCGCCCGCCAGGCTCTGACCGGTGCCGATCATGCTGAGTGCTGTAGTAATGCCTGCTAGTGTTTTTTTGATCTTGTTCATGCGATTTGATCCCTTCTCTGTGAGGTAATAAGTGGTGTCGGCGCAATTGCAGTGCGTCGACTGCTTGCGACACCGCGAAATTTACGGCACGCTTG
>CALHCI010000148.1 GCA_937931165.1 uncultured Granulosicoccaceae bacterium | reverse complement strand
CGGTTGAGTGCAATATCACGATCTGCCAGCGACTGCATGTAACGCATCATTTCGGTTTCAGTGCGGTACCGGTGAAACACGGCCTGCGACATGTACGCAGACTGCCGTGCAAGCGACAATGGTGGTGCCTGAAAATTCTCTACGGGGTTGTCGGGGGTAACACCGAATGCCTGCAACAGCACGATGACATCTTCCGGATCACAGGTTTCATCCAGTGAAATACCAACCGTTTGATCATCGACGCGACGGAAGTTGATACCCTGGCCTGCCGCTTTACTGATTACCTCATCTGCGTTAGCCGTTACCGTAAAGGTATCGAAAATATCAGCTTCAGTGACAGCGTATCCCGCGTTTTTTAATTGCGCTCTGGCGCAAAGCGCCAACGCTCTGGTTTTTTGTGCGATGCCTGCAAGGCCTTGCGGACCATGGTAGCAGGCGTAAAAAGTCGCCATGATTGCCAGTAACGCCTGTGCTGTACAAATGTTTGAAGTCGCTTTTTCACGACGTATATGTTGTTCCCGGGTTTGTAGCGCTAAACGATACGCCGGATTGCCGTGGCTATCTACCGACTGCCCGACCAGCCGGCCCGGCATACTGCGCTTGTGTTTGTCTGCGGTAGCAAAAAAGGCAGCATGCGGACCACCAAAACCCATCGGCACACCAAAGCGCTGAGCACTACCAACGGCAACATCCACATTGAGCTCTGCCGGTGTTTTAATTAACGTAAGTGCCAGCAGATCGGTGGCCATGATTACCATCACACCCGCTTCGTGTGCAGCATTGATGACAGAGGCATTATCCCTCAGCACGCCGTTGGTGTCAGGGCACTGCAGCAGCAGTGCAAAATCATTATCAGTAAAAGTGACGGCGTCATCTTCATCAACGACAACCACCTCGATTGCCAATGGTGCGGCGCGGGTGGTGATGACATCAAGCGTTTGTGCAAAACAGTGTTTTGACACCAGCATGCGCTGTCGCTTACCGCGTGTGGCGCGGTGGCACATGGTCATGGCTTCAGCGGCGGCGGTTGCTTCATCGAGCATCGACGCATTGGCAATTGGCAGACCGGTAAGTTCGGATACCATCGTCTGGAAGTTAAACAACACTTCCAGTCTGCCTTGTGAAATTTCCGGCTGGTACGGTGTATAGGCCGTGTACCAGGCCGGGTTTTCAAGCACATTGCGCTGAATAACCGGGGGTGTAAACGTGCCGTAGTAACCCTGGCCAATCATTGACTTCAGAACCTGGTTCAGCTCACCGATTGCACGCAACTCCTGCAACGCCTGCCGCTCACTTGCGGCGGATGCCAGTGGTAACGGAGACTCATCGTGAATATCTTCGGGCACCACCTTGCTGATCAGATCGTCGAGGGATTCGACACCGATCTGATCAAGCATGTTATTCACATCATCGGCATTCAGACCGATATGACGGGACTGAAAAAGATCACGATGCATAGTTTCCTCCGCTACAACTCAAAAAATAAAAGGTTACGCCTGTTCGCTTACAAAACCCTTGTAGGATTCGGCATCGAACAGTTGTTCTATTTCGGTGGCATCGGTAGGGTTCATCTTGTATAACCAGCCTTTACCATAAGGGTCTGTGTTAACCAGCTCGGGTTCGTCTGCAAGATCGGCATTTGCGTCAATGATGCTGCCGGCTACCGGCGCATAGATATCCGACGCTGCTTTGACTGATTCGACCACTGCAACGGCTGCCTCGGATTCGACTTCGCTGTCAATCTCGGGCGTCTCGACAAAGACAAGATCGCCAAGTTGCTCTTGCGCATGATCGGTGATGCCAATGACAACCGTCCCGTCATCTTCAAGTCGAACCCACTCGTGTGATTGAGTGTAGCGAAGGTCTTCAGGCACATTCATGAATCAACTCCAATTGTTGTTAATGTAAACACAAACTTGTGAAACCGTGTTTTCAAATTGTTTATACCACTGCAGGCGCTGGCTGGCCATTGCGAACAAACACACGGCTGACACAACGGACCGGTAATCGGTTTTTACGGATTTGCACTTCGCAATCCGCAGCAAATTCACTTTTTACTCTGGCGAACGCCACCGATTGTTTTAGGGTTGGTGAAAAAGTACCACTGGTAATGATGCCGATTTCTTCTTCACCTTTAAAAAGTAACTGCCCGCTCCGTAAGACGCCCTTGCCCTCCAGCACATAGCCAACCAGCTTGTGACTGACGCCGGCAGCACGCTGTTCTGTCAGTGCACCGCGACCAATAAAATTACGATCTTCAGGCTGCCATGCAACAGTCCAGGCCAAACCGGATGACAATGGCGTGTCTTTCTCTGTCATGTCAGTGCCGTAAAGATTCATTCCGGCTTCGAGACGCAAAGTATCTCTTGCACCAAGACCACAGGCTTTGACACCTGCTTTTAACAACGACTCCCAGAATGCAGGCGCATCATCGGCAGGTAGTGCTATTTCATATCCGGCTTCACCGGTGTATCCGGTGGTTGCAACAAACCACTGGTTATTCCAGACAGACTGAAACCTGCCGAGTTCCACAGCAGACTGCTCCAATGCTTTTGGCAGCAACTCACTGGCGATAGCGATAGCCTCAGGCCCCTGCACTGCGATCATCGCAAGATCCGGTTGCTCTGTGATTTGTACATCAAAGTTGGCGGACTGGTTACTGAACCACGCGAGATCTTTTTCCCGTGTCGCGGCATTCACTACCATGCGATAACTGTTGTCTTCTATAAAGTACACAATCAGATCGTCGATGATGCCGCCCTGTTGATTCAGCATGCAGCTATACATTGCAGTACCCGGTTCGTTTAACGTTGCAACGTCATTGCACAACACCCGGCGTAAATAATCCTTCGCATCCGGACCACTGAAATCGACAATGGTCATGTGCGAGACATCAAACACACCCGCGGCTGATCTGACGGCCAGGTGTTCATCGACCAAAGACCCGTAGTGTATTGGCAGTTGCCAGCCGCCAAATTCAACCAGTTTGCCACCCGCGTGGACATGTTGTTGGTAAAGCGGCGTATTTTTCATCAAACGGATCTCACACTGGAAATGTAAACTCTCGATCAGTCGTATTTGACCTGACGACCGACCAGCCCAGTATACCGCGACTGCAGCCAGGCTCTGTTCGGAGTGCAATCTGGTGTTTTTGCGACATGCGTCCACTGACCTTGTTCAAGTAGAAGTCGGACCTGAAACGCTGCGTTCAATGTCGTGGTGTATAATCGTGGCACGACGTCGGGGTATTTTGCGGCGCGGCTAAAAAGCGCGACACCACAGATTAGTGGTGAACAACTGCGGTTTTTCTGCGCATGTTAAACTGACGGGGCAACGAGCAATCCGAGTGAAATGCTCACGATAGCGAATGCCGGGCAGCACATCGACGAGCTGTTCCCCTTCAGGGATGACATATCAACCTAGACACTGCAACTTCAATAATAAGCTGCAAACACCAATTGTGCTCTCCCGGGAATCGGGATGACACCCATCAACATGTAATCCTATGGAGGACATTCATGATCTTCAGAAAGAAAAACGGCAAGAAAATGCCGAGTCAGATCACCGAAATGGCGGAAAGCGTCAAGAAGCAGGCCGAAGGCCCAAAAGGTGATATGACCCGTCGCGAGTTCCTTGCCGTCGCCAGTATTTTCGGCGCCAGCACTGCCACTGCCTACAGCATGCTCGGAATGGTTGCACCTTCCACTGCGCTCGCTGATGGTCACGGCAAGCAAATGGGCGGCACCGTGCGTTTCCAGACTGAAGTTCGCGCACTGAAAGATCCACGCACTTATGACTGGTCGCAAATCGCCAACTTTGCACGCGGCTGGCTTGAGTATCTTGTTGAATACAACAACGACGCAACCTTCACCGGCAAACTGCTTGAGAGCTGGGATGTCAGTGACGATGCGAAAACCTACACACTCAACGTACGTAAAGGCGTTAAGTGGAACAACGGTGATGACTTCACCGCTGAGGATGTAGCCCGCAATATTGAAGGCTGGTGTGAAAAAGATGTCGAAGGCAACTCGATGGCCGGACGCTTCGCTACTCTGATTGATGAAGAGTCAGGCAAAGCACTGGAAGGTGCGATCGAAATTGTTGACAGCCACACGGTTAAGCTGAACCTGCCTGCACCTGACATCTCGTTGATTGCCGGTATGGCGGACTACCCTGCTGCCATTATTCATAAAGACTACGATGCAGCGACCGCACTGGACAGCCCTCTGGGCACCGGTCCATACCTGCCTGAATCACTGAAAGTTGGTGAAAAAGGTGTGCTGGTCAGAAACGCCGATCACACCTGGTGGAACGAAGGCAACGGTGCATGGATGGATCGAATTGAATTTATCGATTACGGTACCGAGCCGGCATCACATTTTGCTGCAGCCGAATCTGACGAAGTCGATGCAATCTACAGTACTGAAGGTGCAGAGATTGTTGAGCTGTTTGACAGCATCGATGGGTTGGAACGTCACGATGTTGTGACCGCTGCAACTATCGTTATCCGACCAAACCAGAAAGCCGAAATTGACGGCAAAATGGTCTACGCTGACAAGCGTGTTCGTCAGGCACTGGCAATGGCGGTTGATCCGGCAGTATGTCTGGAGCTGGGTATCGGTGGCCTTGGTGTTACCGCTGAAAACCATCACGTTGGTCCGATGCATCCTGACTATGCAGAACTGCCGGCGCAAAAGGTTGATCCTGAAGGTGCTAAAGCACTGATGGAAGAAGCCGGTATGGCTGACTACGAACACGAGCTGCTGTCACTCGACGCCGGTTATCGTAAAGACACCACAGACGCTGTTGCAGATATGCTGCGTAAAGCCGGTATTAAGGTTAAGCGTACGGTATTACCCGGATCTACCTTCTGGAACGACTGGGCAAAATACCCGTACTCTTCTACTAACTGGAACCACCGTCCACTGGGTGTGCAGGTGCTTGGACTGGCTTATCGTTCCGGTGAAGCATGGAATGAGTCCGGTTTCGAAAATGCAGAGTTTGACGCTGCATTGAAAGAAGCAGTAGCACTGGCAGACGTTGATCAGCGACGCGAAAAACTCAAGATCTGCGAGCAGATCATGCAGGACGAAGGCGTTATTGTTCAGCCATACTGGCGAACGCTGACCAACTACACCAAGTCAAACCTGGGTGGTGCAAATCACCACATCACTTTTGAGTACCGTCCACAGGACATGTACTGGAAAGCCTAACAGGCTAAGACTCAGGGGCTGCCATTGGCAGCCCCTTTTTTTTATTCAGATAAAAACAAAAAAAAGGAGATCGGATGGGCAGTTTTCTGCTAAGGCGTTCCGGAGTCATGCTTCTCACGGCGCTTTGTCTAACCTTTATCGTATTCTTTCTTACCAACCTCGAACCCAATCTCGAGAAGCTGACTAAAAGCGAAGGCAACATGCGCATGTCTGACGCGCAGGTGCAAAGCTGGCTTGAGAAAAACGGTTACCGCCAATCATTAATCAAACGCTACGGTGAGTGGCTGGGCGTCGCCCCGGGCTGGACCCGAACCGACGAAGACGGCAAGACAACCGGCCGTTGCATCAAGCGTGGCGTCGACCCTGAAAACCCGCCGAAGTACTGCGGAATGTTGCAAGGCAACTGGGGCTTTTCTCTGGTGTTCAAAGAGAACATCAAGGGCATTATTGCTGAAAAACTCGCTTTAACCGGCAAGCTGATGCTGTGCGTGTTACTGGTTATGGTGCCTGCCGCACTTATCATTGGCGTGGTTGCAGGTATGCGGGAGGGTACCAAAACAGATAGAAGCCTCTCTGCATTTTCTATTCTTACTACCTCTACCCCGGAATACGTATCGGGGGTGATATTTATTATTGTGTTTGCGAGTAAGTTTGGCGGGCTCAGGTGGTTTAAAGGTACCGCAGCTACCGCCATGGATAACATCACGTTTGAAAATTTCACGCTACCGGTTATTACACTCGCACTGTACGGCGTTGGTTACATTGCACGAATGACACGCGCCTCAATGGCCGAAGTCATGACCGAACAATACATACGTACCGCAAGACTCAAAGGCTTGAGTTTTTCCGGTGTTGTACTCAAACACGCGCTTCGTAACGCACTCATAGCGCCATTCACCGTCATTATGCTGCAGATTCCGTGGCTGCTGACCGGCGTGGTGATTGTAGAGACACTGTTCAACTACAAAGGGTTTGGCTGGACTCTGGTTGCCGCAGTTGGTAACAACGATATTGAGTTGCTTCTGGCCTGCTCGGTAGTGGCGGTTTTTGTGGTGCTAATAACGCAGCTGATTTCAGATATCGGCTACGCCTTCCTTAATCCACGTATCAGAGTGAGCTGAGGAGGCGACAATGGATAGATTAACTGCACTTGAAATTACGACCCGCATCCTGGCCCAGTTTACGCCGGTATGGATAGGTCTGTTTGTTATCCTGCTGGTCTCCTGGGCGCTGCGTAGAAAACTTGGTCTGTACGGCAAGCTGTTCGGCAGCGCTATCGGGGTGTCCGGTCTGATTCTGGTTTTATTCTGGATACTCACCGCGATCTTTGCCGATTCCATTGCGACGATGGATCCGCTCACGCAGATCTCCGGCATGAAAAACAAAAAGCCCGGCTGGCCGGTTTCCGGTATGGAGGGTCAGTGGTACTTACTGGGCGGTGATAACCTTGCGCGGGATGTATTCAGTCGAATGGTTAAAGGCAGTCAGATTGTATTAGCCATTGCACCGGCCGCAACGATCTTTGCGTTTATGGTTGGCATTACGCTTGGGCTTCCGGCGGGATACTTTGGCGGCAAGTTCGATACGCTGCTGAGCTTTCTGGCTAATCTGGTCCTGGCGTTTCCGGTCATTCTATTATTCTTTTTACTGGTGACTCCGGAAATAAGAGAGACCGGTGTGCCACTGGTGATGTCGGGGGTTTTATTTCTGTTCCCGATCATATTTTTTATCATGTTGTTTTATTCACGCTTTAAAGAACAACCAACCAAACTTTTTATTACCCTTGCCGTGACTTTGGTGCTGGGTGGCTGGGCCTATTCGGGGCTGGCATTTAATAAAGACCCGTTTGGTGTCTTTTACATGGACCCTAATCTGCTGAACATTTTTGTGTCAGTAGTATTCGTGAATTCCCCTACCGTGTTTCGTATTGTTCGCGGCTTAACCATTGACATTAAAACCCGCGACTACGTGGCAGCAGCACAAACCAGAGGTGAAACGCCGTGGTACATCATGTTGTGGGAAGTACTGCCCAACGCCAGGGGCCCGTTGATTGTCGATTTTTGCCTGCGTATCGGCTACACCACCATTCTTCTTGGTACGTTGGGTTTCTTCGGCCTTGGTGTGACACCGGAAAGCCCGGACTGGGGTATGACGATCAATGAAGGTCGAAAACTGTTGGCGGTGTATCCACATCCGGCATTGCCGCCAACCATCGCGCTTATGACACTGGTACTTGGCCTGAACCTGCTGGCTGATGGTCTGCGTGAAGAATCACTTCGCGACTGATTAAGACCATAAGACTAATAAAGACAAGAGTGAATGCACGATGAGTGTTGAACCGATACTTGAAATCGACAAACTGAATATCTCTTTCTTTGTGCGTGCCGGTGAAATACCTGCCGTAATGGACTTTTCCTGCAAGGTAATGCCCGGTGAGACCATGGGGCTGGTGGGAGAGTCCGGTTGCGGTAAGTCAACGGTTGCGCTGGGGATTATGCGGGACATGGGGAATCGCGGCCAAATTGTCGGTGGTTCGATTAAGTTTCGCGGGCGTGATATGGGGGAGATGTCAGACGCCGAACTACGGGATATTCGCGGCTCCAAGATCGCGATGATTTACCAGGAGCCGATGGCTTCACTTAACCCGGCAATGAAGATTGGCAAGCAGTTAATGGAAGTGCTGATCATTCATGAAAACGTGTCTAAAAACGAAGCCTATGAGCGATCACTGGCGATGCTTGAATCAGTCAAGCTGCCCGATCCGGCGCGTGTCATGAGCGCTTATCCGCACCAGATTTCAGGCGGACAACAACAACGCATTGTGATTGCAATGGCGCTGTTATCCAAGCCTGATCTGTTACTACTGGATGAACCGACCACCGCTTTGGATGTGACCGTTGAAGCCGGCATTGTGCAATTGATTAAAGAGCTGGGTCGTGAGACCGGCACTTCTATGCTGTTTATTTCTCACAACCTCGGATTAATTCTTGAAACCTGTGATCGCATTACCGTGATGTACTCCGGTGAAGCGGTAGAAACCGGCACCGTTAACGATGTGTTTGATCGCATGCGCCATCCGTATACACAAGGACTGTTTAATTCAATACCACTGCCGGGCGCAGATAAAAACACCCGGCCACTGGTCGCGATACCGGGGCAACTGCCATTGCCAATGGAACGCCCGGTCGGCTGCAACTTCGGACCGCGCTGTTCACATTATGTTGAGAGTATTTGCAATGCTGGTGCAATCTCTATGCAGGAGGTTGACAGTGATGCACATCGCTCGCGTTGTTTACGTATAGATGAAATTGACTGGAACGCAGAGCCGGAACGCCCACTGGTCAGTGACCCGGCAGAGCCGGGAGATGTGGTACTCGATGTACGTGAACTAAAAAAGTACTATGACGTGGCAGCAAACAAAATGTTTGGCGGCGGAGATACACGCACGGTCAAGGCGAACGAGTCCATTACCCTGCAGGCGAGAGAAGCAGAAACTGTAGCGATTGTTGGTGAGTCAGGCTGTGGTAAATCAACACTGGCCAAGGTACTGCTTGGCCTTGAAACAGCCACCGATGGTGAGGTGTTACTCGGTGCAGTATCGATTGGTGACACTGACGTCGGGGATCGCAGCACCGAGACCGTCGCCTCGGTGCAGATGGTTTTTCAAAACCCGTTTGACACATTAAACCCGAGTCATTCAGTGGGCTCGCAAATTATGCGTACCCTCGAGAAGTTCAAGATAGGCAATAGCTACGATGAACGCCGTGAACGCATGCTGGAACTGCTCGACCTGGTAAAACTGCCCAGAGCTTTTGCCGAACGTATGCCAAGGCAGCTGTCCGGTGGTCAAAAACAACGTATCGGTGTCGCCAGAGCGTTTGCCGGGCAGCCCAAGCTGGTGGTTGCAGACGAACCCGTATCGGCACTTGATGTATCGGTGCAGGCAGCTGTCACCGAGTTGTTAATGGAAATACAGCGTGAAGCGAAAACCACCATGCTGTTTATCAGCCATGATCTGTCCGTGGTTCGCTACATTGCAGACCGTGTGGTAGTCATGTACCTCGGGCATATTGTTGAACAGGGCACCACTGATGATATCTTTGCACCGCCTTATCATCCATACACCGAAGCCTTGCTCTCAGCGATTCCTATTGCAGATACCAGTGTTGAGAAAAAGCAGATTGTGCTGGAGGGTGATATACCATCGGCGCTTAACCCGCCGAGCGGTTGTCCGTTCCAGACTCGTTGCGGGCATAAGTCAAAGGTAGACAACAATCTGTGCGAAACAGAGATGCCACCGGAGAGGGAACTGAACTCGGGCCATGTGATCAAGTGTCATCTTGATAGTCGTCACCTCGATGCGATGGAACCGGTGATCAGTTTTAGCACCGACAAAAAAGCGTCTTAAACAGGATCTGTACAGCACTAACGTGGCTGGCGCCTATTGTGCGCCCGCTGCTAACCACAGCAACTGCCACCGGTTCTTCTGCCGATGATAGTCCTGACATCTGAGACATCCAGAGAGAACTTTCGTGCAATCTCTGACAGACTTTTTCGCTGGTACTTATGCAGCATTAGCATGTGATAGATGTCTTCATCGGTAACAGGCTTTTTATTGTCTTTGCGAAAGTACTTTCTTGCTGTTCTGCCGGTCATCACACACCGCCCTTTTCAATAAATTGCTGTACCTTTGATAGATCCGGAGATGCTCTGCCACCGCCTTTGTGCATACATTTAAGGGCGGCGGCTGCATTGGCGAAGCGCATTGCTTCGGGTTCTGTCTGTTTTTCTGCCAGTGCATAACAGAAAGCCGCATGCCACACATCTCCGGCACCGAGTGTATCTACCGCTTTTATAGTATACGCCGGTACGTGACGCACTTTTTTACCCTGTAAATAATAAACACCCTGCTCTCCATCGGTTACACAGATAAATCCGGAACAGTGTGGCCGTGCTGCAGGCAGGGCTTCCCTGGGATTTTCCAGACCAGTCAGCGCTGTCAGACCCTGCATGGAAAACGCACAATGGGTGGCTAATTTGAGTGCTTCGAGGTTCACCGGTGCTTCGACGTCAATGACAGCCGGGACATTAGACTTTACAGCAAGCTGTAACGCGGCAATGGTGCCCGCACTCCAGCGGGTGTCTGAAAATACTGCATCAACCTGCAGGGACTCCAGTACTGAAACATCATCAGACAAATGACTCCCGCGGTAATTGACGATTTGGCGTTCGCCGTTATTGTTAATCAATACCGATGAGAATGATGAACGTGCCGCAGGCGATTGTTGCACCAGTGAGCAATCAACACCCTGCTCATGCAGTTGTTCGATAATGAGCTTGCCGAATAGATCATCACCAACCCTGGCGGCAAGACGAGCATGCCCACCAAGATTCGAGATGGCAACCGCTGCATTGGCAGCGCCACCACCGCCAACCATACCGGCATTTGATGCAATGTACTTTTCCGCCAGCCTGGGCAGACTGTCCACTTCGAATAGAAAGTCAACAACAGCCAAACCGACCACCAGTACCGTTTTAATAAACTACCTCCCGACCACAACTTAATGGATTTTGATCAATGGATCAGCTTCAGTTTATCGTTAAACAGCCAGTCGTTGGAACCGCAATTCGAACATTGCCGTGCTATTGATTCGGCGACAACCGCTACCCTTAAAAAGAAACAGCTCCGGATGATTTTCTGATAGATTAACCCGGCCCAGTGACACAAATACAACCCTCTTTTTTGAGTGATCAAGATGCACAGACTGGAAGATCCACAGCTGTTGCGCGGTGCAGCCCGATATACCGACGATATTCAACTGCAGGGGCAGTTAGTGATGAAGGTTCTGCGTGCACCTGTTGCTCATGCAGATATTTCACACCTGGACACCAGTGCAGCGGAAGCCGCTGATGGCGTGCACTGCGTCCTCACTGCTTCCACAGCTGAAATAGCGGCATTAAAACCAATGCGCTGCCGCGCATCGATAAAAGGCACGCCATTTAACGAACCGGATCGGCCTGTACTGGCTGGCAGACAAGTCAAACATATTGGCGAGCCGATCGCCGCTGTTATTGCCGAATCAGATGCCACCGCTCAAAATGCACTGGAGAAAATTTCAGTCGGGTTTGATCAACTACCTGCAGTAGTAGACGTACAGCAGGCAAACGATGACTGTATCTGGACAGGCATACCACAGAACCTCGCATTTGAATGGGAGAAAGGCAACGCACAGGAAACAGATGAATTATTCGCAAGTGCAGATCACGTTCTAAAAGCCACCATTGCTCACCCGCGAATGGCCATCACACCGATTGAACCACGCAGTTGTATTGCACAGTACAACAACGATCAATTCACCTTGCATACCCCGAGTCAGGGTGTTATTTCACTGCAACGTGCGCTGTGCGGGTTCATGAATATTGATACTGAACAATTGCGCGTTGTCACTAATGAAGTTGGCGGCAGCTTTGCAGTTAAAATCTGGCCCTATGCAGAACAGCTGCTCACGCTGATTGCAGCCAAAATAACCAATCGCCCGGTGAAGTTCACGTCGACCCGATCAGAATCACTGCAATCAGATATTGCCGGTCGTGGACGGGTTGATCATGCAGAACTTGCACTTGACGAGAACGGAAATTTTAAAGCCTTCCGTGTCAATGCACTCGCTGACATGGGTGCCTACTTAAATGCAGTTGCACCGTTTGTTGCCACATCAGGTGCTGTGCGACCATTCGGGCAAGCCTATAAATTTCCGGGTATGCACTATCGCGTTAAGGGCATCTATACCAACACGATCCCTACAGATGCGTATCGCGGCGCGGGAAAGCCGGAGTCAGCCTGCACGCTGGAACGCATGATTGATATTGCTGCTGCACGGCTCAACATGGACCCGTTTGAGTTGCGACAGCGCAACCTGGTCACACCGGCAGATCTGCCTTATGACACGCCGATGTCAGAAACCTACGACGCAGGCAACTACCCGGTACTGGCAGAGTCGCTATTCAAAAAGTGCGACTGGCAAACTCTGCCTCAGCGCAGGCTTGAGAGCCAAAAGCGCGGTGTAAAACGCGGCGCGGCAGTCGGCTTTTATTTACATGCAACCGGTGGCTCCACTGACGAACGCAGCGAGGTCTGTGCCATGCCCAACGGCGAAATTCTTGTACGTACCGGCATACAGGATAATGGTCAGGGACATCGCACTACGCTGGCACTGGTTGCAGCTCAGGCGCTTGAAGTCGATATTAGTCGTGTACGCGTTGAGCAAGGCGATACTGAGTGGCTAAAGAAAGGTGGTGGTACCGGTGGTTCAAATTTGATGTCTGTGGTGGCTACAACGGTGCATCGTGCCAGCTTTAACATGCTAACCAAAGCTAAGTCACTGGCGGGTACATTGCTTGAAGTGACGCCAGACAGTCTCACGTATGCTGACGGTAAGTTTAGCCACAGGGAATCTGACACCACGATTGATCTCACCGAGATTGCGCTTAGATCCGCTGGTTCTAATGCTTCCATAGACAGCAATTCAGAAGACACACCAGACTGCGCCGGTGTTGCAGAATTTGAAGGCACCCATACCACCTTCCCGACCGGTGGCTGCACCGTTGAAGTAGAGGTTGACCCTGAAACAGGCTCGGTCACGATCGATCGTTATACGAGTATTGATGATCTCGGCCATATCTATAACGAGGCAACCGCCAACGGGCAACTTCATGGTGGCATTGCACAGGCAGCCGGTGAGGTTTTGATGGAACAACTGGTGTACGACAACTCGGGACAGTTGCTATCCGGATCTTTAATGGACTATCAAATCCCCAGGGCAAGTGATTTACCGGCTTACCAGACAGAATTTATGAAAACCGATAGCCCTAACACCATACT
Source organism: uncultured Granulosicoccaceae bacterium (assembly GCA_937931165.1). GTDB lineage: Bacteria > Pseudomonadota > Gammaproteobacteria > Granulosicoccales > Granulosicoccaceae. Next base: position 10,304 of record CALHCI010000148.1, on the reverse strand, counting down.
CGGTGCGAAAGGTGTCGGTGAACTGACAGCAATCGGCGCACCCGGGCCCATTCACAATGCGGTGATCAATGCGCTCAGTGATTACGGCATTACACACCTTGATAAACCACTGACTCCCTTAAAAATCTGGAACGCAATTCAGCAAGCCAAACAAACGCCAAACAGGCAAACCCGATGACCACCTCAACCGACATTATTATCATTGGTGGCGGCATCGCCGGTACATCCGCTGCGGCAGCGCTCGCAGAGCATAACCATGTTGTGGTGCTGGAGCAGGAAGCGCAGCCGGGCTATCACTCGACCGGTCGCTCTGCAGCCACCTTTGCACCGTACTACGGCCCCGAGATCATTCAGCAACTGTCTGCATTATCCAAACCCCTGTTAACCACACAACACCATGTATTATCAGATCAGCCCTTCACTTCACCGAAAGGCGAGTTAATGCTTGGTCGTGCTGAAGATGCAAACGAAATAGAAAAACATATAGCACTCGGTATGCAGCCACTAAGTCTGCAGGAGGCCCATGAGTATGTGCCGCTGATACGCGGCGATAACATCAGCAGCATTCTGTACACCGACAACATGCTGGACATAGACGTGGATGTTTTGCATCAGTCTTACATAAAACGTTTTAAAACACTGGGCAGCCAACTTGTTTGTAACGCGCCGGTCACAGCACTTCACTTTGAAAACAACCACTGGCAAGTCAGCGCAGGCGATGAAGTCTGGCACGCACCAATAGTGGTTAATGCAGCAGGCGCATGGGCAGATCACGTTGCGGTGATGGCCGGGGCAAAACCGGTGGGCATACAGCCAAAGCGCCGAAGCGCAGCACTTGTACCTTACCTGCCTGACAGCAACATGCCCGAATGGCCAATGGTATTTGGCGCCGCCGAAAATTTTTACTGTACGCCTTTCGGCAACGGCTTAATGGTTTCACCCGCTGACGCCACTCCGGTAGATCCGCAGGATGCATGGCCGGAAGACATGGACATTGCGCAGGGGATTGATGAGTTTCAAAAATATATTAACTACGACATTGATCGCGTAGATCACCAGTGGGCAGGCCTCAGATCCTTTGCACCTGATGGTGATCCGGTGGTTGGTTTTGACCCTGACGTTAACGGATTTTTCTGGCTGGCCGGGCAAGGCGGTTACGGCATTCAGACTTCACCGGCAATGGCCGGACTATGCAAACAGTTGATTCAATGCAATGAGAACCGCAAAGGCTTATTTGATATTGAAGCGGCACCATCAATCTGTAAGCAGGTTGATCCCGGACGTTTTTCCTGAGCCCGCTACACATTCCTACCAGAATCTATTTGCCTACCGGAATCTATTTGACATTAGCCCGATTAAACAATATTTCGTAGTTACAACTGCCACCTCCCATCTGCCCCGGTGCATCACGATAGTAACCCTTCGGGGCAGCACTGCTTCTGATTTCAGCGTGCCTTTAAACACATAATACTCAGGCGGACAACAACGATTGTTTGCGACCAGCAAGCAGGTCAATGTCGTGTATCGGAGTCGCTCATTATTGGGCTCCCGGGCAGGCGTCAAAAACGCGCTGATCATTTCCTATTTGATCGGGTCGTATTTGATCGGATCGCATTTGATCGGGCGCTCTATTTTCATTCACAAGTGACGCCACGACTGTCGGGACAGGGCAAAAATCCGGCATTCGCAAGGACCACCCTCAGTCAGGTGACTTCGTACACAGGTCAACTACAACGATTTGTTCCGCATCATCCACGTTCGAGTCCGTATTGGGATACAGATTCTCCCACGATAAATGTGAGATGAATCGCTGTTAAAGGTGAGCTGTCAGTGTGATTCAGGCCCGAAAAAACCCCCTAAATACCGTGCTATTTGCATGTCAAACCATCGACTTTGTAAACCACCGTAAACAGTACCTGTAGTTTGTTTACAGCGTGCCGTCAGCAACATAAGCTCCTGTACGAATAATCCTACAGTCACTCACATCACGTTATTACGAAAAGGACGTTCCATGCTTATATTATCCAGAAGGGTCGGCGAAACGCTGACAATTGGCGACGAAGTTACCGTGACAGTCCTGGGCGCCAAGGGCAATCAGGTACGCATCGGTATTAATGCACCACGTGAAGTTGCAGTACATCGTGAAGAGATCTACCAGAAAATCGCTGCCCAGCAAGACAGCGACGCTACAGCAGAAGTTAAAGATATTCCGCTGACAGCGAGTGCGGGCTAACCGCATTCTGCCAGGCAACTTTGCCACCGTTCTATCAGACTAACCGGTTTTTTTCAGCATTACCCTAGTCCGGATTTAGTCCGGATTTCACTTTAGTCAGCAGTTGATCTGCGCCGCGTGCTAACAACCCGGCATCGGTACCGCAGGCGACAAAGCTAAAATCGTTGTTTAGCAGGTCTGACGCAAACGCCGGATCGGTAACCAGCGTCCCCGCCGGCTTTCCAAGCGCTGTCACTTTGGCAGCGGCATCACGAATCACCTCCCATACCTCGCTGTCCATCGTTTGTCCGAGCTTCCCGTAATCGGCTGAAATATCAGCCGGACCGAAGAAAACCCCGTCCACCCCGTCTACCGCTGCTATTTCCTCGACGCTGGACAATGCGGCACGGGTCTCTACTTGCACGATCACACACACTTCATCGTGTATTCGATCGAGGTAGTCTTTTTGACGCCCGAATGAGTTACCCCGGTGAGTCAGCGCCACACCGCGTATGCCCTGGGGTGGATAGCGCGTAGCAGCCACCGCCTTGCGAGCCTCATCGGCGTTTTGCACCATTGGAAACAGCAGCGTTGTCGCCCCCATATCCAGCAGGCGCTTAACCAGCACAGAGTCATTCCAGTAAGGCCGCACCATCGGTACGGTCGGGGAGTTTTGCATCGCCTGCAACTGACCGAGCACCGTTGACATATCGCTTGGCGAGTGCTCCATATCCAGCAACACCCAGTCGTAGCCTGCAGTTGACACACATTCTGTTGCGTAGTTGCTGCACAGGCTTACCCACAGTCCCAACTGCGGCTTACTCGCGGCAATCGCGCGCTTAAAGGCATTTTCGGGCATTTGCATTGTTGAGTCCCTTGTAATAAGTAAGAATGTATACACGGCAATCGTACCACGTCACTATTCAGATTCTCACTCTGGGAGCCACACCAATGCAACCGGCTATCACCGCAACCGATTACAGCTATCCGACACAACGCCAGGAGCTGGCTGCAGCGCTCCGATGGGCTGCCAGAAACGGATTTAACGAAGGGGTCGACAACCACTTTTCCATTGCCGTTGCCGACGAAACCGGCCGGATTAACGGTAACCGCTTTCTGATCAATCCTTATGGCTGGCACTGGTCTGAGGTGACCGCTTCGTCAATGGTGTTATGTGACGCAGAAGGCAACGTGCTGGAAGGTGACAACACAGTGGAGGACACCGCGTTTTATATTCATAGCCAGATTCATATCAATGTGCCGCACGCGACAGTTGTACTGCATACGCACCAACCCTACGTCACGGCGCTAACGCTGCTTCAAGACGGTAAGTTAAAAATGTGCGAGCAAAATGCGCTGGCATTTCACAACCGTATTGCCTATGACAACGCTTATAACGGCCTGGCGCTAAGTGCCGACGAAGGTAATCGCCTGGCTGGGTTAATGGACGGCAAGTCCGTGCTAATGATGGCAGGACACGGGGTAACGGTGACCGGACCAACGATGAAAGAAGCATTCAACGATTTATATTACCTGGAACGTGCGGCGATGTTTCAGGTACTGGCACGTTCGACTGGCGGAAATCTTTTAACCATCCCGGATGAGGTCATTGAAAAAACAGCCAGTCAGCAACAGGAAGAAATGAAAGTTGTAGCAGAGCGGCATTTCACCGCACTGCAAAGAATGCTCGCCAAACAGGAACCTGACTACTTACTATAAGATGTTTTTTCAGGCTTTATGGAACTCACGTTTGAATTTCCAGTCTGACACTAGCGGCCCAGCGGGCCCTGATTCATCTCTGGTACGGTTTACCGATATATAATAGAGGCCATAAGATTTCCCACAACGGAGGGCAGTCATGTCAAAACAGCGGAATCCCGTCATAAGACATGCAAATATCCTGCGTAAAGGTGGTGCTCACCAGAAGTCCAAAACCGGACAACGGCATCACCACAAGCAGGCGATCGGTGACGAAGCAGAAGCATTTTTTCAGCATCGTCAGTTACAAAGAAACGGGCAAAGAAACGGGGCAGAAGATGACTGCCCCCGGTCAAAATTGCCGCTTTTTCCTCCATACAGCCTTTCGAACGCCGCCTGATTAGCGCCTATCCTGAAACAGGCGCTACATAACAATTAACCCTCGGACACCTGCAAAATCACTTCTTTTCTGTAGCGATAGCTTGTTGGTCTGTCATACCCTTCATGAGCATTTTCGGCAATCTTATAATAGCCGGCCTTCGCAAAAAAACGCTGATTCCCGGTGAGCTCTACGCGTGTCTCTAATTCTACACAGCCAACACCGCGGTTCTTCGCCTGAACTTCTACCTGCTCCATTAATCGGCGAGCATATCCACAGCCTCTGAAACGAGAATCAACCGCGAGCTTACCGAGGTATACAAACTCATCATGCACTCTGGCGAATACACACCCGGCGAGTTCATCATCTACGGTGAGTATATAAAGTGTTTCTTCTTTCGCTTTTGTTTTGATGCTCTCGACATTGAGATTTTCTAACGACGAGGGCGGATCTATTCTGTCTTCCATATAGGCGAATGATCTTTTAAGCAGTGCAAACACCCGATCAAACTGCGTAAACATCTCTGCGTCTACCTGTTGAATATGCACACCCAAGAGAACACCCCTGCCCCAATGAAATCAGTGGTTATTCTACTGCAGAATAAGCAGAAATTCGTGAGAGCTTCGATGCAATCACTGCACCTGCCATCATTGTTACCGCACTCAATAAAAACCCTGAACTGAATGACCCGGTGGTACCGATAATCCAGCCTGCGACAATCGGCCCGAGCAGTTGCCCTACTGCAAACAGCGCTGTAACAAACCCGATTGCCAGCGGTACTTCATCAGGCAATACGCTTTCGGACGTAGCAGCCAGTATAGTGGCGAACAATCCACTGATCATTGATCCCGCCAGAATATAGTGAACTGCAAAGCCCGCCAACGACGGTGATATTACCGGCACAAAGGTCGCCAGTGCGCCACAGAAAAAACAGATCATCAATGTTTTCGAACGTCCAATGACATCTGACATCATTCCCCAGAAAAACCCTGCGAGAATCGATAGAAAACCGGCGACAGAAGACAATGCACCTGCAGTTGAGCTTGAAATACCAGACTCAATAGCATAACTGTACATAAAGACCGCCTGCACTATGTAGGTAAAGCCAAGTATGAAATAACACATGCCTATCAACCTGACAGCAGGGTATTGGTAGACCGCTGAGCTCAACAACGCGCCACGCCGGGAAATGTTTGACGTTCGATTGCCGGTGAAGCTCACAGGGTTGCGAAAAACTAAAAACGCAGCAACCCAAACGAGTATTGAAACAACGGCAAATAAAAGCCAGACATTTCGCCACCCGGTAGTGTTACTGCCGCCAGCCATCCACGGCAACAGAAAACCACTGACAAACACACCAAGCCCGATGCCGCTGTTGACCATCCCAAGCACCAGACCACGTCGCTGTGGAAACCAGCCAACAATAAAAGTGACCACCGGTGTGTAGATGCCCGCTGTGCCAACGCCGAGCAACATCATCAGTACAACCATAGATAAAAAATGACTGACAACAGCTAACCCGGTAAAACCAGAGATGACGAATACCAGACCAAATAAAGTCATGCGCCTGGGGCCATAGATCTGTGTCAGGTAACCGGCTGGCAGCACACAGAGCAGGTAACCCAGTGACGTCGCTGTACCCAGTATGCCGGCTTGTTGAATGGACAAGGCAAGATCGCTACGCATAAATGGCAGTAGTACGCCATAGGCGAGCCTCGCAAGCGGCAGTGCTACCATCGCCATCAACATGGCAAGTGGCACATAAAGCAGGTGGTGTTTTTGTTTTACGGCGTCTTTTAACAAGCGGGTCTGTCCAGTGACAGTTTAGGATTAACCTCGCGAATATACACCAGAACAACGCAAGTGATCGAAAAGACACTCGTGTCGAGCCAGGGGATCAACTAAACTCTTGTTTAACCCGGCTCGGAAGGTGTTTTCGGGCCTTACCTATTTTTTGTCGGAGTCGGCGTTGACCCACCCTGAAAACACAGCAACAGATAAACCCAAAAGACTAATCGTCGGTATTAGTGCAGCATCCGGTGTAATGCTGGGTGTACGAGCACTTGAAATGCTCCGTGAAACCGGTATTGAAACGCATCTGGTAATTTCCAAAGCGACACCGTTAACACTTGCTTCTGAAACAGATTTACACATCGATGATATTAAAACACTCGCAGATAAAGTCTATCCGGTCGGCGATGTCGGCGCACCGATTGCGTCAGGTTCTTATAAAACTCTGGGTATGCTGATCACTCCCTGCTCCATAAAAACCATGGGGGAGATCGCCTCGGGCGTTACGTCGAATCTGCTCAGCCGCGCTGCAGATGTAGTGCTAAAAGAACGCCGTCGACTGGTGTTGATGTTACGCGAAACCCCGCTTCACGCCGGACATTTAAAGAACGCGCTGGCAGTCACTGAAATGGGTGCCGTTATTGCCCCGCCGGTGCCGGCCTTTTATACCCGACCAGTGACCGTTGATGACATGATTAACCAATCAGTGGCCAGAGCACTGGACTTGTTTGATATAGACACACCGGATATAAAGAGATGGGGAGAAAACATAGACTAGGCCCGGGCTGATTATTCAGCCCGGTTTTATTGTTGCACTCCTATTGGTCAGTTTTAGTAAAGCAGTACGTTAATTTTTTGCAGTTTCAGAGCCTCCTTTTCTTCTGCTGTCATGTTTTTGTACTTGTTCTGGCGTTTTAAAGCCTTTTCCGGATCAACCGGATCAGGCTTTCGTGAAAGAGCGAGCTCGCGCTGCGCGTCTTTACTGATTTTCACTTTTCTGGCGAGCTTTTTATCGATAAAAAAGTCTTCGGATTTTTTACCGGCATTGGCATATCCTGAATTACCCTTGCTGCTCTCATCGGTCTTGTTCGTTTCCTTGTCGGATACCTTTGGCTGCTTACCATTGCTTCCGTCAGCAAGCATTAGCCCCTGGCTCTGAGTCTGCATGGAGACCAGAAAAGTAGCATTGGTCAACTCATTATATGCCTGACTGCGTTCCTGCTCCAATTGCTGCAACGCCACTGTCGCAGCCTCAACCTCTGCACTGATTTGTTCCACTGTTTGCCGACTCTCCACGTAAGCAATGTTAGCCTCCCTGAACGCTTCATATTGCTGGAGATAAACCATTCTTGTTTCGACAAACTCGAACCGCTTGGCGTTCCTGTATTGCAAAGAACTACGATACTGCTGTCTGGTCGTGTTAAGCGCTTCAACAGTTTGCCTGTAATCGGTAACAATGCTCCCTCTTTTCTCTAGCAAGCTTGTTACGTCACTTACCGATTGCCGGTAACTGTATAAACTATTAAGCATCTCAGTGCGGGTAACCTGTAACTGCTCAACCTTTAAGGTTCTGACGGCTTTGGCCTCATCAAAAAGCACCAAAGCCGCATCGAACTCACTGCCTTCCGCTGCTGTGTCTCTTTTTTCCCGGGCACTCACATACAATGCATGCGCTGTTCTATAGGCTTCACGCGCAACATGGAAGCTCTGACGCGCGTCAAGGTATACCTGACGCTGCTCGGCGCGCGCAGCTACAGCTGTACGGACCTCCTGGTCGGCAGAGAGTTTACGTCCCCTTTCATTAGTCGCTTTATCCCGATGACCAAGATACTGACCCCGGTGGTTACTAAATCCGTTGACAGCCACTTCATACTTATCACGGATATCATAGTACTCTTGACGATGGATTTTCATTGCAGAAAGCGTGTCGGCGCGCTGCACCACAACCTGTTGATGCCCTGTTTCTGCATCAGCCAGTCGCTGTTGAGCGTGGAATAAGTCTGCTGCTGTACTTTCGACCTGTTGCTGGACAGCCTCATACTTAGCCTGGGCCGCAGCAAGGGCAAGATCGGTTTCGGTGGGTGCGGCAATAGCATCACAAACCGGGGCACTTAAGAATTCAGACGTAAAATAGTCTGACTGAATGGCAGTTGCAAAAGCGTTGTAACCAGAATTACCGTTTCCGGTTAATGACCAACCCAATTCTTTGTTGGTGTTAAACCATGCAACCGCACGAACAGCAGGAAAGTGTGTTTCAAGCTGGGTAAGAAAATCTGCAACCCACGCTTCCTTACTTTCACCGGCATCAGAATCATCCCCAAACTGTCCCCAGAACCAGCTGGGCAGATCACGCTCTTCCGCAGTTCCAATCTCTGCAATAAGAATTGGCTTTTCAGGGAAGTAATTAACTAACGTAAGGTAACTGTCAGCATAGAGATCAGTAAACGATTCCCAGGTAGTCCAGCTATAATTGCTGCCAAAGTTATAGCCATCAATAGACGTCCAGTCGACGTATTCAGAACCAGGGTAATAAACGGTCAGGTCGTTATAGTCATCCACATTAACGTTGTTGGCACTCCAGACCCACTCTATGTGCTTATTAACACCCGCCGCCTCAAACCGGTCGTGGATATACTGCCATGCAGATTGATAAAAGAATGGAGAATTGCCGTAAGAATACCAATTGCCATTGAATTCATGACCAAACCGGAGAAGAATCGTAGGCTGCTCCTCAACTGGATATTGCGCGACCCATGCATCCAGCTTTTGCGCCCATTCATCAAGGTAGCCATCATGCAAACCAAGTGCTATCTCTGACAGAATGTTTTCATCGGGCCTGTTGAGATCCACCGGCATCCAGCTGATCATTGGCATTGCTCCTTCCCTGACAATATTGCTGCTCTGCCAGTAAAGATGATCCCAATCATGAGAAAAGGATGAAAAAATATTCACGAACGCGAGCGGCTTCTGCATTGCCGAGTTATAGCGCATGATCTCGGAACGCTGGAAGCCGTCACCCGGTACATAAGCACCCAACATCACCTGCGCCTGCGCGGAAGCGCTGGTAACCAAAGCGGCAAGCGCTACTCCTTTCACGAATTTCAGCATTTTTGTTAACTACCCCCGGAATTTAAAACCTGACCATTATGGCCAACTCAAGTCGGGCGGTATCGACCATAGCCGGTCACGCTTTAATGTCTGGACTGAAGAAAGTTGGAATTGACGGGTAATTCAAATAAAAATGAGAACTGGCTCTCACTAATTGCCGTAACAAGGCGACCAGTTATCAGGTAAGGATTGATGTACTTCTCACATTGCTGGTGACAGGTGTCTCACCCGGAAGCGCGAATTTCCTATTCAAGCTGAAGACAACGGATGCCCCGCGAACAGACCGACCAGGTTAAAGGCGAGTGATATCGAGCCCTGAGGTACAACCATCATTGGCAAATTCCTTAACGCCCCAGGTTAAAAACCCGGCCCCCTCGTCCAGTGACCCTCTGATAATCAATGTCATTTCACCGCGATCAAGAGAACTGTCTGAGGTACCGGATGATTTTGCAGCCTGCAGCAGGGGTACTTCGAATCTGAAGCGCCCGCTTTGACTGACAAAAGCCTCATGAAACCGGCGCTCGAAAGAAATCTGTGCAACTGAATTGCGCACCATCAACCCCAGCTCACCTTCTTCGCCGGTGCAGTTAAAGGTCCAGTTGCCGGGACCGTATTGAATACCCGGCGCCTTATTGATCACCACTTGCCATGGACCATCAAAACTGCCGGACGGGTCTTTGTCTGATTCTGCAACGGGGCGCAAAACCGCTGATGCACACCCCTGCATCAGCAAGCACAGCCCGCAAACCACCAACATCAGACGAGGTACGGTAAGTAAACATGCCGACCTGGGTAACATCTCGGACTTCCTGCAGCTGATCCTGTTTCAGCATATCACTGAAACAGAGACAATTCAGCCATACCAACATTCAGGTCAGGCAACTAAAGAACGGCAATAAAAATCCGGCATTTGAAAGTCAACACTGAAAAAGAGATTCGCGGCATATCAGCACGCGAAAACCGATTCGCTGTTGTTGCGAACTACTCTTCAGTAAAAAAGATATCACCATAGACTGCGCTGGCAGTAGCGCCTGAATTATCAGTATCTGTCATGATAGCGATCGCATCTATTTTGTCGAAATCCTTGCCAAACGCCTTTTTTAAATCTTCACGAAC
>CALHCI010000147.1 GCA_937931165.1 uncultured Granulosicoccaceae bacterium | reverse complement strand
TGACGCGAGTTGTTATTGTTGTCGGTTGATTGTTCTTTGTTATCGGAACGGGTGTCAGATGCAGAACGGTTGTTGCGATTCTGATTGCGTGGCTTGCTGCCCCTCTGCCGGTTGTTCGACTTCTGCGCATCAGTATCGTTGGTGCGTTTGTTGTCCTGATTGTCGTTTTTGGCTTGTTGGTCTTTTCGACCACTAGCATCCTTGTTGCCACCGGCGCGCTTGCTCTGTGCGTTCTGGGTATCTTTACGACCTCTGCCGCGCTGGTTGTTATTGCGCTGCCCGCGCCCGCGATTATTGTTGCGACGCTGGTTGTTGGATTTCTCTTTCGGTGTTTCTTCGGTTTCAGAGCCGCCGCTGAACCATTCCATAATCTTGCCGATTATGCCGGGCTTTGTTGCACCTGCATCGGCGATGGCTGTTTTCTGAGTCGGGGCAGGGATTGGTGAAGCAGGTACCACACCTTGCACTGCTGCCGTTTCTGCAGTTTCGCGCACCTCTGCTTTGTCTTTGGCTGGTGTGTAGCTGGTGACTTTGTGGGTAGCCAGCTCATGACTTTTCAGTTGATGCGATTCGTGTTCAGACTCACTGACGCGGATGCGCTCGATTTCATAGTGTGGTGTCTGCAGATTGGTGTCCGGCACCAGCAGCGCCATTGTGTGATTGCGCTCTTCGATTTCACGAATAGCATCGCGTTTTTCATTGAGTAAATAGGTCGCTACTGCAACCGGCATTTTGATCAATACACGATCGGTGTTCTCTTTCAGCGATTCTTCTTCAAGCAATCGCAGCAGTTGCAGCGCCAGTGAATCGACCGTACGGATAGTACCCTGGCCGTCACAGCGCGGGCAGACAATCTCACTGGTTTCACCAAGCGAGGGCCGCAGACGCTGACGTGACATTTCCATCAGACCAAACCTTGAAATACGACCGATCTGCACTCGCGCGCGGTCAAGTTTGGCGACATCACGCAATGCGTTTTCGACCAGCTTCTGATTTTTTGGTGACATCATATCGATGAAGTCGATAACGATCAGACCACCCAGATCTCGCAGTCGCAACTGACGCCCGACTTCGACACAGGCCTCGAGGTTGGTGTTGGTGGCGGTTTCTTCAATATCAGCACCCTTGGTCGCACGTGCCGAGTTGATGTCTATGGAGATCAGTGCTTCGGTGTGGTCGATTACCAGTGCACCACCGGAGGGCAGTCGCACCTCACGCTGGAATGCCGATTCAATCTGGCCTTCGATCTGATAGCGATTAAACAGCGGTACATCGTCGGTGTACATTTTGAGTCGACGCAGGTTGTGCGGCATGTACTGCGACATGAACACCTGTGCCTGTTCGTAGACTTTTTCTTCATCGATGAGGATCTCGCCGATATCACTTCTGAAGTAGTCACGCAGGGCTCGCACGATGACATTGCTTTCCTGGTAAATCAGGCTGCTGTTGTCAGCATCTTCGGCGGCGCGTTGAATCGCCTCCCAGATCGTTACCTGATAATCCAGATCCCACTGCAGTTCTTCGGCGCTGCGGCCGACGCCAGCGGTGCGGACAATAATGCCCATGCCGTCCGGGATGACCAGATCGTTCATCGCGGCTTTAAGTTCGGTACGCTCGTCACCTTCGATGCGCCGTGAAACACCACCGGCACGAGGGTTGTTTGGCATCAGTACCAGAAAGCGACCAGCCAGGCTGACAAATGTGGTCAGCGCCGCGCCTTTGTTGCCGCGTTCTTCTTTTTCGATCTGAACCAGAATGCTCTGGCCTTCGCGAATACCGGCTTTTACATTGGGACGCCCGCCGTCTTTAAGCGCTGCGTCTGCAAGGTATTCTTTGGCTACTTCCTTAAATGGCAGGAAACCGTGGCGATCAGCGCCGTAGTCTACAAATACTGCTTCAAGGCTGGGTTCTACCCGTGTAATTTTTGCTTTGTATATATTGGCTTTTTTTTGTTCTCTAGATTTATTCTCTATATCCAGGTTGTCTAGCTTTTGACCGTCCACTATCGCAACCCGAAGTTCTTCAGGTTGAGTGGCGTTTACTAGCATTCGTTTCATTGAGGTCTCGTCCGGTTATGTGGACGGCACACGCATCAATGGGACTTGCTGATTGGTTCCTTACCCTCTTTTGAGTTCACGTGATTTTCTAAAAAACGTATCCTTGAGTGCGGTATTTGAATGACTGCATGTCAGCGGAGTTGTCCGTATTGTTATTGGTGCCGAACTACGTATTTCTTAACATAGTGTTCCGCGTTCTGTGACGGCAGCGCCGGTCGGGCCGATTTGTGGCCTGGTTGCCGGGGATATGCCTGCGGTACAGAACGAGGAGTGATTCTTAAACAGCTACACGAGGTATAAAACTCTGGTCAGACGCGTTGATATCGGAGGCGTCGGGTCACTTCGGGTAGCGGTGGTTCTTCAAACGGCGGTAGTTGCAAATGAGGCTTATGCTTCCAAGGCAACTTTTACCAACCGTTCAGGTAATATAGCAGTCAACCTCCCTTCCTTCAAACCCGACTTCTGACATTCTCTCCATGCATGACTCCGAACAGCAGTTTCATCAGGTACAACATGTGGAGGTAGGCGCCGCAAACACAGGCCAGCGGATCGACAATTTTCTGATGGGGAAGCTGAAAACAGCGCCAAGAAGCCTTGTGTACAGGCTGCTCAGGACAGGCCAGGTGCGGGTGAACAAGGGGCGGGTAAAGCCCGGGTTCAAGCTGACTACCGGCGATCAGGTGCGAATTCCACCTGTGACCCTTGCCAATGCAAATACCGTGCATCTTCCGGCATCGGCAGTGAAAGCGGTGGAAAGCTCGATCATTTTCCAGGACTCGCAATGGGTGGTGGTGAACAAACCCGCGGGTCTCGCGGTACATGCCGGCACCGGGGTAAAGTTCGGTGTCATTGATCTGGTGCAATCCCTTTTTGATGATTCATCGATCAGTCTGGTACACCGGCTCGATCGCGAGACCAGCGGCTGTTTAGTGCTGGCGAAAACCCGGCCGGTGGCGGTCCATTTTCAACAGGCACTGCGCGCTGGCGATGTAAAAAAGCGCTATCGGGCAATTCTGGCAGGGACGGTTGACCACGGTTTTGTTGAAAAATCGCCGCTGGTCAAAAACCAGCCACAGGATGGCGAGCGCATGGTGGTGGTTGATCACAAGCATGGAAAATCTGCTTTGTCGCGGTTTCACCCGGTGACTCCAGGCAGGCGCTGTTCGCTGGTGGATGTTGAAATCGAAACAGGTCGTACCCACCAAATACGGGTGCACGCTGCGCATCGTGATCATCCGGTTCTGGGTGACCCGCGCTATGGCAACAAAAAAACCAACAAACAACTCGCAGAATTCTCCGAAAAGCGCATGTATCTGCATGCTGCCGAAATCGGGTTTCCTGCATTCATCACCGACAATCCTGATTCGCCAGACTGCAGGTTTACCGCAGACGAATCAGAAAGCTGGCAGCAGATGATGGTACAAGCGAACGCCTGACAAACTGTGAGCGCTGTTTAGTCGCAAGCCGGGTAGTCAGGGTACGGCAGTTGCACCTGGACCTTGTTACGGGTACGCGGCTGAATCCCGCTGGCTGACCACCGCTCAAATCGAGATAAATAATAAAATGAACGAAGAAGAAAGATGGGCACACGGAGATCGTGTCGGTGAACGGGTACGCGATGGCCGCGAACCCCGCGGCCGGCGACCCGGTTGGGAAAGAAGTGTTATTGAAAAGCTTGCCACCGAGTCAATAAAAGAGCAGCGCCGCTCCCGACGCTGGAGTGTCTTTTTTAAAGCTCTGGCGTTTGCCTACGTTGCCTTTGCCATGTTGATGGCTTATGGCAAAGGGTTGTTTAATTTCTCTTTTAACGAGATTGAACAACACACGGCAGTGGTTGATGTATCCGGCATGATTGCCAGTGGCGAGGCTGCCAGTGCCGAGCGGATAATTGCCGGTGTGCGAGCGGCTTTCGAAGATGAAAGCACCGCGGGGGTGATTCTGCGTATCAACAGCCCGGGAGGCAGTCCGGTACAGGCAGGCAAGGTGTTCGATGAGGTAAAACGTCTGCGTGCCGAGCATCCCGAAACACCTCTTTATGCAGTAGTTGAAGAGATGTGTGCTTCCGGTGGTTATTACATCGCTGCAGTTGCCGACAAAATTTATGCCGACAAAGCCAGCCTCGTCGGGTCTATCGGTGTGATCAGCGGGGGCTTCGGTTTTGTCGACACCATGGAAAAGGCTGGTGTTGAAAGACGCGTTTTCACTTCCGGTGACAACAAAGCGTTTCTGGATTCTTTTGCACCGTTAAAAGAGAATGAGGTGGCGCACTGGAACAGTGTACTGGCAGACATCCATGAGCAATTTAAAGAAGTGGTCAAGGAAGGGCGGGGAGATGCACTGGTCGCCGGTGAGGATATTTTTAACGGCTTGATCTGGACCGGTGAACAGGCCGTCGAGAACGGTCTGATCGATTCACTGGGCAGCGACCTTTCTGTTGCGCGTGACGTGCTGGGGGCCGAGAAGCTGGTTAATTTCACACCGTCTGATGGGCTGCTTGAACAACTGACTGATGGTATCGGGGTATCGGTTGTCGACAGGTTGCTATCCGGTCTGTCTGGTCTGCCGCCTGTTCGCTAAACGGCAGCGCCGGATTCTGTAATGGAACAAACCCAATTGGAACAAAGTAAGAAAGGCTCGATAGAAACATCCGTGCTTACTGGTGAGCCGCAAATGCTCGAAGCGGGAGCCCGCTTTGCCCGTGAACTCATTGATAACAACGCGCTCAGTGATAGTGTGATCACGCTAAGCGGTGAGCTTGGTGCGGGTAAAACGACTTTCACACGCGGGTTCATTCGCGCGTGCGGACACGATGGCGCGGTAAAGAGCCCAACCTACACGTTGCTGGAAGTCTACGAGACGGCGGTTGCCACCTTATACCACCTGGATCTGTATCGTCTTGAAGATCCGGAGGAACTGGAGTTTATCGGCTTCAGAGATTTGTTTGGATGTGGCGCGGCAATGCTGATTGAGTGGCCTGAGCGTGTGCCGACTCTGTCCGATACGGCGTCGGTGAGCATTTCGATCGAGCATATTGATGCCGGATCCAGGCGATTGGAAGTCCAGCGCCACAAGTGATCTGCAACAGCCGGTTACCGTTACATTACCGAGTTGTTAAGCAGCGGTTACTATTGGAGTTGCCGACTTAACTTTAACTTTAAATTAGTGGGCTATCTTGCTAAATTTAATCCAGTTAAGTTGAATCGACTTAGTTCAAAACTGTAGCGTTCTTGTTACAGTTAAATATCGAGAGCTGCACTCCCTTGGCTTCAAACCTGACGACAAACCGGCGAAGGTTTCTGGGCGCTGCCTGTGGTGTCGGCGGCATGTGGCTGTCGTCGCCTGCGCAGTCTGCCGACACATCTCTGCAAACCAAAGTCACCGGGGTTTATTTCCACGAAGACCGGGGCCGCATGAAGCTGCACCTCGACCTCGACGGCGTACCGGCAAACTACAAAGTATTTGTGCTCGACAATCCGCAGCGCATTGTGGTTGATCTTGCAGGCAGCCGCTTTTCAACATTATTGTCGCGAGACTTGAAGGCCCGCGGGACGGTTCGCCGCATTCGTTACGGCAGACGTAATCAGGACGACTTGCGCATTGTGCTTGACGTTAATCTGAAGCCCGGAGATGTCAGCAGCCGAATCTATCAGTTTAAAGGGACTGATTTAAAAAGACTGGTGGTTGATCTCGGTATGAAGCCGGTGACTGCACCTGCCAATGACAAACCCGTCGATGCGGCAGACCTGCGTGACATTGTGATTGCCATTGATGCCGGACACGGTGGTAAAGACCCCGGCGCTATCGGTCATCTGAAAACGCAGGAAAAAGACATCACCCTGAAGATCGCTCACGAGATCGAAAAGAGACTCAGACGTCGCAAGGGTTTTAAGCCGTTTCTTATTCGTAAAGATGATCGTTATCTTGCGTTGTCGGAACGCGTCCGACGTGCACGTGCAGGGCGCGCTGATTTACTGATTTCAATTCACGCTGATGCGTTTCCACAAAAGTCCGCTCACGGATCATCAGTGTTTGCGCTTTCTACCAAAGGCGCGAGTTCAAAGGCGGCACAGGTGCTTGCTGAGACAGAAAATCAGGCTGATAAACTGTTTGGTGAAATAGCGGTTGGAGATTCCAGTGAAGCACTTTCAAAGATGCTTATTGATCTGGCGCAAAATGCTGTACTTGAATCGAGTATTGAATGCGGTAGCCTGATCCTTGATCAGCTGGGTAAGGTTAACGACCTGCATAAACCACAGGTGGAGCAGGGCGGCTTTGCAGTGTTGAGAGCACCGGATGTACCGAGCCTGCTGGTGGAGACGGCATTTATATCCAACCCCCGTGAAGAGCGAAAACTTCGTTCACGCAGGCATCAGCGAAAACTGGCCAAGGCCATCTCACAGGGTGTGGTTGATTACTTTATGCTTAATGCTCCGCCAGACACTGTAGTTGCAAGCCTGGTTGATAAAAACCGCGGCTAGCACACCGTGTGCGTAGAACGTTTTAGTGCAGCGCCCCGCGGCTTTGCAATATGTTGGTAATCAGTTGCAGTTGCGTGTCAACATCAATCGTCTGTTGACTGGTGATTTCCAGGTCTCTGTCTTCATAAACATCAGAGTCAGGATGTTTGCTCCGCCATTCCTCAATTGAGACATCGCGTTGCCGTAGCAGTTGTTCTATCTGCGGGCGGAACAGGCGCATCGTTGAAGTAATCCAGATGTTGACCGGCCATGACGGATACAGCATGTCCATTTCAAATTTATCGAGCATTGATATGACGTCAGTGGCGCTATAAAACGTCTCTCCGGTAACCCAGCGGTTGGTTGAGAAAAGCCCGATCGGGTAGCCTTTCGGGTCCATGGAGATGCAAACAATATGGCTTAGCGCATCATCCCCGCTGGGCCATTCGGTATCGCCATCGTAGGGAGCGGGTGATACGCCTTCAGGCATGCCCTTGGCGCGCAAAAAGGTATGGAAGTGGCCGTTCTCGCCGTTGATGCCGCGATGTGCATGGTAAAAATACTGACAATGCGTTTCACTATCGTGTACATCACCTTTGGGGTAGTGATCAAACTCAATAAACTGCCCCTGGTCTTTCAGCACTTCACGCACAACATTGCCGTAGCTTTCGTTTTTTAATAACAGTCGATAGCAGTTTTTGATTTGTGCGCCCGCCAGCAGCATGGTGTTTAGCTGCTCTGTCGTCAGGGCCTCTAGCAAGTCTATTTCAGGGTGATTACCGGTGTTCATTCTTTTACCAATCTAAAGCCGATCAATATGTGTTTGATTGTTTTTGGTCTGCTGTGTCGTGCCGCAGGGCGGCATACACCACAGCCTTTGTCGTCCCAGGAACCACCCTTGACCCAGCTTCTTTTGGCTGTCGACGGTGACAGAATCCATTCGAACACCTGGCCTGCAGGATCAACCAGACCGAAGGGGCTGGATGTTGAGCGCGACCCGACCGGTACTGTATCAAAAGGTCCCGAGTCATGGCTATTGAGCTTTTCAGCATCGAACTCGTTGCCCCATGGAAATACACTGCCATTCGGTCCGCGTGCGGCCTTTACCCATTCGTGTTCGGTGGGCAGCCGCCAGTGTTCACCGGTTTCTTTGCTCATCCATTTAGCATACGCGGTTGCGTCGTTGTGGCTGACTAAAACTACTGGATGCGCCTCACGACCATCAGGAAAATTATTGCCGTTCCAGCGATGCCGGGCGGTTCTTGAAAACGGGTGTACCAGTCCGTAGCCCTGCCACGTCTGTTTGTCGACATTTGGTGCCGGGTGTCCTGTCGCAAGTACAAATTGCTGGTACTGACGGTTGGTAATTGGTGTTGTGGTGATGTGATATTCACCAAGACTAAGGGTTTGCAAGGCGGGTTCGTTGGCGTACCAGCCGGAATTCCGGGTGACTGAGTGGCCGTATGCGCGTTCATCGAGTTGGTAGGCGTATTCCCGTTCTTCGGAGGAGGACCCAAACCGGTAGTTACCTGCTGGCACGGTGATCACTTCCGGTGTGGTGATGCCGGCACAGGCACTGGTACACATTACAGCAGAGGCAAAGAGGGCTCTGAAACCAGAGCCCCCTCGTCTTAACAGACTAAACAAGATCGTTTAGTGCACTCAGACTAGTTGCTTTTTGCAGCGCATGGATTGCATGGGTTGCAGGGATTACAAGGGTTGCACGCTTTGGCAGCACATGGATTACAGGCGTTGGCTGCACATGGATTGCATGCTTTTGCCGCACATGGGTTACAAGCTTTCGCGGCGCACGGGTTGCATGCTTTGGCAGCGCAAGGGTTGCACGGATTACACGCAGCACAAGGGTTGACTGCTTTAGCAGCACAAGGATTAAAACCGGCTTGCAGTTCCAGTGTGTAAGCTGACAGGGCGAGAATCTCTTTTGAGTTCCATGCCAGTGGTGCAGCCTGCATTGGCGCGAGCATGCAGAAGTTAACCATCTCATCGACGTCTACCGCAGCAACACCTGCCTGTTGCTTAGGCATGGCTACTTCGTGTGGGTACGGATTAGCGAAAGAGGCATTCAGCAACGCACCGCCATTGTGGCAGGAGTTACATGCCAGGCCGTTTGAACTCAGTGAAGTGTCATTCCAAAGTTGTTCACCGGTGGCAGCAAGACCTGCCATCGCTGCGGCGTCAAGTGAGACACCAGCGGGTCGAACGAAGTCAGCAGCTTTAATACCGCCGGCTGCACATGGGTTGCAAGGGTTGCATGGATTGCAAGCGTTAGCAGCACACGGGTTGCACGGATTACAGGCTTTGGCAGCACACGGGTTGCACGGATTACATGCTTTGGCTGCACAAGGGTTACACGGGTTACAGGCTTTGGCAGCACAAGGGTTGCACGGATTGCAGGCTTTGGCAGCACAAGGGTTGCACGGATTACAGGCTTTGGCAGCACAAGGGTTGCACGGATTGCATGCTTTGGCAGCGCAAGGGTTGCATGGATTACACGGATTACAAGCTTTGGCTGCTGCCTTGATTTCTTTTTTTGCGGCTACAGGTAAAGAACCATCGGTGGTTGGCTGGCTGTTACAGGCTGACAGTGCAAATGCACTTGTCATGGCCACTGACCCCGCGATGACCGCGGTACGCAATGGGTGACGATTGAACTTACTTGGTAGTTTGGTTTGACTCACAGGAGGTCTCCACTAGCACAATGGCATTTGATTATGGTCACGAGTCGGAACGCGGCTAACGTTTGTTTCCCCCGACAGGTATAAGTGCCGAATGCCAGCAGCAATCGCGAGCACGGCTAGTTACAAAGACCCCCTGTGTTCGATTTAGTTCAGGTGCTATTCAATTTCGATCGAATTCCGTGTCGCAAACCAACAAGTCAGGCGCGCTGGTTTCAGCTCGCCGGCTTCGGTGGAGGCATCGCTTCGAACGCCGGGACATTGCTGTCCATTTGGTCCCAGGCGGGTTTGTCTTTGTTGTAGACGATAAACTGTGGTTCGAACCAGTCGTGCTCGTCCGCGCAGCCAGCAGTAATGCCGACAACAGCGTCGTTGGCCGAGTTGCGACTGAATACTCTGGCACCGCAGGTCGGGCAGAATGCGCGGATATTATGGTTGCCGCTGTCTGCCTCTGCTGCGTACTCGGTGAAATCACCTTCAATCTTTACATCTTCTTTTTTAAAAAACGCCAGTGACATGTGGCCCGTACCTGACGCACGCTGACAATGTTTGCAGTGGCACTGCCCCATGCGAAGTGGCTCACCGTTGGCTTTGTAGGTCAGTGCGCCACAAATGCACCCGCCGCTTATTTCTGCCATGTTTTACTCTCTGTGTTTGTTGTGAGCGCACAGTGTGGCCAAGTGCGTTCTGGCGGACAAGCAAAATCTGTGTGTGATGGAAGCCAGGGTGTTGCGCGCCGGTGTTTCGTGCAGATCTCACTGTTTGCCTTTCGCTTGGGTGTCACATGAATGTGTTAATATTGCACGGATAAAAGTTTCCGCAGGCACGCCTTCGCCCGAACACAACAGGAATCCAATGGCCGACATCCGTAAACTTACCGAGCAACTTTCTGTCGCTCCGCAACTGGTAGCGGGTGATCTTGAGACTGTCAAATCTCAAGGGTTTAAATCGGTGCTTTGCAACCGTCCGGACTACGAAGAAGTCACACAGCCAACTTACCGTGAAGTCCAAAATGCGATCGATGCGCAAGGCCTGATCAGCGAATTTCAGCCGGTAAACGGCAGTATCATCAGCGACGATGACGTCGACACCTTTGCCGATCACCTGGAAAGCCTTTCCGGTCCTGTGCTCGCCTATTGCCGTTCCGGCACACGGTGCACGGTGTTGTGGGCATTAAGTGAGGCCGGAAAACGTCCCATAGATGAAATTCTGGCTATAGCAGCGCAGGCCGGCTATTCACTTGAAGCGCTGCGACCAAGGCTTGAGGCAAGAGCGGCCGACGCCTAGCTGCAGCGGTCTGCAGTCTTATAATTGTGTAAAAAGTAATGCTGTTTTAAAGGCAGTACAGTTAACTAAATGACGGAGAATAACAATGGTCGATGCAACGCAAATTCTGGGAGAGCTGCTGGGCGGTGGTAGGCGCGGCAGCGGCAGTGGCAACCTGAATAGCGGTGCCGGTGCGAAGGTGCTGGAAGACTTGCTCGGGGTTGGCAGTGGTCAGCAAGGCGGTGGCGGTGGTGTGTTCGGTGGCGGTGATCAGCAAACCGGTGGCGGCGGTGGACGCAGCGGTGATCAGGGGCAATCCGGTGGTGGTGTCTTTGGCGGTGGCCAGCAACAGCAACGCGCACCCGGAGGTGGGCTTGGTGATCTGCTTGGCAAGGCCCTGAAAGAACTCACCAAAGCGCAGACCGGAGGTACAGGGTCCGCAAGCAGCAACAACCCTTTTGACCCACCGGCACAGGCTCCTGCAGCAGTGCAAAATGAACATACCGAGGTATACATTCGTGCCATGATTCAGGCTGGAATGTCTGACGGCAGAATGGATGAAAATGAACAGCAGGCCATTCTGCAAAAAGTAGGAAACGTTGGTAAGCGAGAAGCGGATTTTATTCGCGGTGAGATGCAGAAAGGCACTGACGTCAGTGCCTTTATTCAAACCGTACCCAGAGGCATTGAAGAAGAAGTCTATGCGGTGGCGCTGATGGCTATTAATCTGGACAATCGTACCGAGGCGCAGTTTCTCGATGCCCTTGCCCGCGGATTGCGCGTTACCAATGAACAATCAAACGCCATTCACGACAGACTTGGTGCTCAACGACTGTACAGCTGATCTTATTACTCTTGTTGGTGCCGGTGTTATTTAAACACTGCCCACCGCTACGAGCCCTGATCACGGGCAAATTAAGGTATCGCGCAGCGCGAAAATATCGTATCGAATCAGCTGGAGCTCAAATTAACGTGGCACCGCACAATTGTGCGGTGTTATTATTACAGCGATTCGTGCACTCATAACCCCTCACCCTCTTAACTTCACTAGCTATGGTGAACACTTTGTCGCACGTAAATAAAATTAATCGTATTCTTGTTGCCAACCGCAGTGAAATTGCAATTCGCGTTTTTCGCAGTGCTCATGAGCTGGGCATGCAGGCCATTGCAATTTACAGTCATGAAGACCGCTATGCACTGCATCGCTTTCAGGCTGATGAGTCGTATCAGGTGGGCAAGCCCGGTGAGCCGATACGCAGCTACCTTGATATTGAATCGATTATTGCCATTGCCAAACAGCATAATATCGATGCGATTCATCCCGGTTATGGGTTTCTGAGTGAAAACCCGCAGTTCGCTGCGCGTTGTCGTGAAGAGGGGATCATCTTTATCGGGCCGGCTAATGACACGCTGGACAACCTCGGTGATAAAACTTCTGCACGTAATATTGCAAAGAAGGCCGGTGTCCCCGTGCTTGGGGGCAGCAAAAAAGCAATCACTTCTTATGCCTCGGGTTTAAAAGAAGCAAAGAGCACCGGTTTTCCAATCATGCTCAAAGCAGCACATGGCGGTGGTGGTCGTGGCATGCGTGTGGTAAAGAATGAAAAGTCTTTTAAAGAAGCGCTTGAGGCATCGCAACGCGAGTCATTCGCAGCATTTGGCAGTAAGGCTGTGTTTATTGAAAACTTTGTTGCCAATGCCAGACATATTGAAGTACAGATTCTTGGGGATATGCACGGCAATCTGGTGCACCTCTATGAGCGTGACTGCTCGGTACAGCGTCGTTATCAGAAAGTAGTAGAGATTGCACCAGCACCAAACCTACCTGAAAAACTCCGGGATGAAATCTGTGATGCCGCCTGTGCGATTGCGCGATCAGCTAATTATCAAAATGCCGGTACGGTGGAGTTTCTGGTCGATGCAGACAGTGGCAAGTTTTTCTTCATTGAAGTTAACCCGCGCATTCAGGTAGAGCATACCGTTACAGAAGAAGTCACCGGGCTCGACTTGATCAGAGCGCAGATACTAATTGCACAAGGTGATCGGCTCGACGAAATTGGCATTGAAGGGCAAAGTGACATCACGACACATGGCTTTGCCTTGCAATGTCGTGTCACCACTGAAGATCCGGGTAATAACTTTATGCCGGACTACGGTCGGATTAATCAGTATCGATCAGCAAGTGGTATTGGTATACGGCTGGATGCGGGTAGCGCTTTCGTAGGAGCGGTGGTTACCCCTTACTATGATTCCATGTTGGTAAAAGTAAGTGCGCGCGGTAAGAATTTCGAACGTGCGGTACTGCGAATGCAGCGAGCACTGAATGAGTTTCGGGTCCGTGGTGTTAAAACCAATATTCCTTTTTTACTGCGCCTTTTACAAAATCCGGTGTTTAATGCCGGTGAGTGTAATACCCGCTTTATCGATAACACACCGGAGCTGTTTGATTTTAAAGATCAGCCCAGTCGTGCCAGCCGTGTATTAACCTACCTTGCCGATGTTGCAGTCAATGGTAATGAGCTGGTTGAAGGGCGGCCGGAGTCGCGCAGACGTGATCCGGTACCACTGGCGGCAATTCCTGCAAGCGATAAGCTGCCAAAGGGTACGCGTGATTTGTTCCTTGAAATGGGTGCAGATGATTTCAGTCAGTGGATACTCAAGCAAAAGCGATTGTTGTTAACCGACACTACCTTTCGTGATGCACATCAGTCGCTTTTTGCTACCCGAATGCGTACTGACGACATGCTGAACATTGCTAACCACTACGCACACCATTGTGCTGATCTGTTTTCAATAGAAATGTGGGGGGGCGCTACGTTTGATACCTCTATGCGGTTTTTGAAAGAAAACCCCTGGCAGCGTTTGGAACAACTGCGTGAGCGCATTCCGAATATACTGTTTCAATGTCTGGTGAGATCTTCAAGCGTGGTAGGTTATGTCAACTACCCCGACAATCTGGTTAAGGCTTTTATCAAACAGTCTGTTGATAGTGGTATGGATGTGTTCCGTGTGTTTGATGCACTGAACTGGGTGCCCAACATGAAAGTCACCATGGACAGTGTGCGCAAGCATGGTGGCATCTGTGAGGCGGCCATCTGCTACACCGGTGATATTCTTAACCCCGAAAAACACAAGTACACACTGGACTACTACATCGATCTGGCAAAGCAGCTTGAAGATCTTGGTGCGCATATCCTGTGTATAAAAGACATGGGTGGTCTGTGTAAGCCAGAGGCAGCCGTTATACTGACAAAAGCCCTGAAAAGTGAGCTCAGTATTCCTGTTCACTTCCATACCCACGACACAGCAGGTATACAGGCAGCGGCAATTCTTAACGCCAGTGGTGCAAAGCTTGATATTGCTGACGTGGCAATGGCGCCGTTGTCAGGTGGCACGTCACAACCGAATTTAAATACTGTAGCTGAGGCGATCCGGTTTGGGCCAAGGGCAACCGGTCTTGATTCGCGCAAGCTTGATGAAATCGCAGATTACTGGCGCAGCGTTCGGGATTTTTATACCCCTTTTGAAAGTGAAACACTACCGGCGTCCGGCGACTTGTATCGTCATGAAATGCCGGGTGGCCAGTACACCAACTTATACGAGCAGGCCAGGGCGCTAGGCCTTGCTGATCAATGGTCAACCGTCTGTGATACCTATGCATCGGTAAATCAGTTGTTCGGTGATATTGTTAAAGTGACGCCCACATCGAAAGTCGTCGGTGATATGGCGTTGTTTATGGTGGCCAATAACCTTGATATCGATGATGTGATGGACCCGAATAAAGAGCTCGCCTTCCCCAACTCGGTGGTGGATTTGTTCAGCGGCATGATGGGTAAGCCGTACAAAGGGTTTCCGAAGAAAGTACAAAACAGAATACTGCGCGGTGAGAAACCAATGCGCGGTCGCCCCGGCACGGCACTTGAGCCAGTCGATTTTAAGCAGATATCAAGTGAGCTGAAAGAGCTTGGTCTGGAGTCGCCCACACTTAAAGATACTATCGCCAGTGCCTTGTATCCGGCTGTTTTCAAAGATCTGGTCAGCCATCAGGAGCGCTATGACGACACCAGCGCATTGCCAACACCGGTGTTTTTCTATGGATTGAGGGCGGGTGAAGAAATCGTTATTGATGAGTATCAGGGCCGCGCACTTATCATTAAGTTTCTTACGGTAGGTGATGCTCATCAGGATGGCCGAAGAACGGTTTTCTTTGAACTTAACGGCCAGCCACGGGAAGTATCTATTGTCGACCGCACGCTGACCTCATCGGTAGATTCTCATCGAATGGCTGATCCGGGTAACGACGATCATGTCGCTGCTGCAATGCCTGGCATGGTGGTCAATGTGGCGATTGGGATTGGTGAGAAGGTAGAGAAAGGACAGGCGGTCATGGTGCTGGAAGCGATGAAAATGGAATCAACTATCTATGCACAGAAGGCCGGCAAGATAAAGGAGATTCTGGTGAAGCCCGGTAGTGAAATAGAAACCGGAGAGTTGCTCGCTATTATTGAGTAAGCTTTTTGTAAAGCCCTGGCAATAAGTGGAGCAGTTGTGCTGGAAATACGTCCGTTTGTTATAAAAGATAAAGACGCCGTAATCGATTTGTGGAACGTATGTGGTTTGTTGCGTCCATGGAACGATCCTGAGCTCGACATCCTGCGCAAGCAGTCGGTAGGAGCAAACCTGTTTCTGGTCGGAGAATCACAGGGGCGTGTGGTAGCTGCAGTAATGGGCGGGTATGACGGGCATCGCGGCTGGATGAACTATCTGGCTGTTTGTCCGACCATGCGGCGGCAGCGGCTTGGCGAGCAATTAGTGCAGGCGCTTGAAAAACGCCTGATTGCCGTGGGTTGTCCGAAACTCAATTTGCAGGTGCGTCATGATAATCAGCAAGTTGTGAACTTTTACGCCAATATCGGCTACACGGAAGACAGTGTGCTGAGCATGGGTAAGCGTTTGATTAGTGACGCAGCGGACCATGATCGATAAAACACTTATCGCCAGTCTTATTGATGATCAGCTGACCTCACTTGGACAACATCAGCACGAGCTAAAAGAAAGTGCTGCAGCAGTACAGCTTGACCAAAGCCGGGTTGGGCGGCTTTCGCGAATGGATGCGCTGCAGACCCAGGCCATGCAGGTAGAAACTCTGAGACGTGTTACCCGCCAGATTGCACAGTTGCAGGCAGCGAGGCACAGGCTCGACACGGACGACTACGGAATATGCGAAGACTGTGGCGAAGATATCGCGAAGGCAAGAATTGAAATGAACCCCGCGGTTCGTCTGTGTGTAAGTTGTGCGGAGAAAGCTGAGCGCAAGAGCTAGCGCTTCATGGTAAAGGCGAAGCCTGGGAAATCAGAACGGATCGGTCGCTACGCAGCAATTTCCAGCGCTTCACAATGGGTGGCCAGGGTAAACGCCTGGCAGACATCCCTGATACTGCTGTTTTGCACACCCAGTGGCAGAAAAAACCGGTATTGATGACCATTCTCGTCGCAGCACGGTTCGTCTCTGAACAGCACCCACACCGCGACGCCGTTTAACGGGTCGGCCGACACATCTCTTTCAACGACGAAATCAAATTCACCGATCGAAAATTGTTCGGTATTTAGCACTGTTCTGCTCTGCATTTGGCCTGACTGATAGTGAAGAGTGTAGTAGATCCCGGCGATTTTGCTGTTGCGGGCCTCGATGGTACAGAAGTTGCCGAAGCAATCACTACAGGTGTTGTATGAGCCTGTTGTACCACCAAAGCGAAGCAGAGAGACAGTAATGCAATTTCAGGCTTACAGAGCGATGTTGACGGTGTGCGTCCTCGTCGGGATAACAGGCTGCAGCGACTCAGACGGCGTTGCAGTGATCGACAACCTGCCGGGGCAGGGGCAGCACACGCCTCATACAGACATTGAACAGGGTGTCTGGCCTCCGCAACCTCTTGGTATGACCAATGTAGAACCACTTCCTTCCAGCGCTCGTGAAGGTGCGCAGAGCAGTGTGATAAACGCGGCCAGAGGTGTGGTGATGAATAATCCGTCAGTGCGGCAGGTGCTGGGCGATGATTACGTTGAATTTGATGGCAGCCTTGGTGATTCGAAGGGAGACATTACCGCATCGTTTCTGTTTTTCAGTTATACCGCCAACAGTACGGTTGAAGTGAATCTTGCCCGCAATGGTGAAGTGAGCACGGTTACCTACCCGGCGGCCCAGTACCAACCAACAGAACATGCCAGTGAAGTTGAGCGTGCGATAGCACTTGCTGAAACGGCACTGATCAACAGCGGTTTTGAGACTGCCGGACTTATCGGCACTGCCATGCTGGCGTTTCCGCGTTCAAGTGCCAATACCGACAGTGGACAGCAGTTTTATGCAGAGCGTGTGATGTATGTGACGTTCGGGCAGGGAGAAGGCGAGTTGCCGACATACAGCGCACTGGCGAATTTAAGTAACGACACTGTCAGTGAAGAGGGTCTCATCCAATGAACTCATTATATCGATTTCTTTGTGGTTTAGTTGTTTCCAGCAGTGTGATAGTTGCCAATGTTGCAGTTGCCGCCGACGTTGAGTGGCAGGGGTGGAGCTTTGATTACACCGCTAATGAAAATGCTTCGGGTCTGGTGATTAAGAACGTTGACTACAACGGTAAGCGCATTCTTAGCAAGGCCAGTATGCCGGTGATGCGTGTTGAGTATGATCGCGACATCTGTGGCCCGTATGCGGATATTCTTTCAGCTACCCGGTTGCGACCGGCCAATACCGGTGCGCCAAACAGTGCCTGTGACGGGCAGTCTGTATGCCGCCGAACGTTTACACAAAACGGTGAACAAATGCTTGAAGTAGGGTCCAACTGGCAGATTGGTGAGTACCAGATCTATCAGACCTACTACTTCAGTGCAGAAGGCTACATAGACTCGCGTGTCTACAGTCGTGGCCTGCAGTGCCAGGTAGATCATCGTCACCACGCACAGTGGATGTTCGATTTTGATATCGGTGACCAGGATAATGACCGGATTCTGCGCGGTGCAGATGATGCGCAAACGGTAGAGTTTAATGATCTTACCGCCAATACCACTTACTGGACGGTAGAAGATACCGTCACTGGAGACAGCGTCAGACTGGTGCCTTCTGCCGATGATGGATCGCCGGATGGCTTTGCACAATGGGATGCTGCGGGTCGTTTATACAAGTCTGAAGAGGTTGGTCGCTGGCGTCTTGGCGCCAGAGGTGAAATCGGCAACAACTACATGAGCCCGCAAGAGAACATCAACGGTCAGGATATCGTCATGTGGTACATTTCCCACCTGCCGCATGCCTCCCGTGAAGGGGCGAGCATCTGGCATGCATCAGGGCCGAGAATTGAAGTAGTTGACGGCACGGTAACTCCACCACCTGAACCAGAGCCTGAACCAGAGCCAGAGCCGGAGCCAGACAATCTGCTGGTCAATGGTGGCTTTGAATCAAATCTTGCCGGTTGGGGATCCTGTGGAGACGCTAACAATGTTGTGATTAATAACAATGCGCAGCAAGGCAGTCAGGCACTGGGTGTCAGTGGTGGCGGATGTATCTATCAGGAAGTGCCGGTCACCGTGGGTGAAGACTACACATTAACCTGCCAGGCAACGCGACCGGGTTCATTGTGGAGTATCATGGAATTCTCATACCTCGACTCCGGCTATAACGCGATAGAGACCGAGGTACGCCAGATCAGTACCGGAGGCAATTATACCGCACATACCGCTTCCGGAACCGCGCCGGCTAATACCGTTTACGCACTGGCACTATTGTACAGTGAAGATCAAACCAGCTTTGACAGTTGTGTATTATCCGGTGGTGAAATCGACCAGCCGGAGCCGCCACCTCCGGTCGATCCTGATCAAAACATTCTCGCCAACGGCGGCTTTGAATCTGAATTAAACAACTGGTTCAGTTGTGCGCAGGCAAACCTTTCTACCGTTGTTTCAGATGCTGATTCCGGCAATGCTGCGCTGGCGGTGACCGGTGGTGGTTGTATGTATCAGGAGTTCGATATTTCACCTGGCAGCACTTACCAGATGAATTGTCGTGCGCGGCGGGATGCTGCACAGCAATATACCAGTGTCAGTCTTGCGCTGTTGAACGCGAGTTACAGCGCGCTTGAAAACAGTGAACTTCCAGTCAACGGTAGTGTGTTTACAGACTATTCGACAACCTTGACCGCACCTGAGGGCAGTAAGTTTGGCTCAGTAGTGGTGTATAGCGAAGACCCGGCTGTGTTTGATAATTGTACGGTTACTGCTAATTAATTAGTTAAAACGAAAGTTGTAATAGGACGGCGTTGTTTGTGATGACGAGGTATCTGTTAAGATAAAGTCCGGCATTTGATTCCACGTGTGGTGGATTGGAGGTGCCTTGAATCACTTTGTTTATACAACGCCTGATCTTATCGATCGCTATTGCACGTTAAGATGCCGTGGCGTGTCCATTGTCTGATCGATCAAAAAGTATCAGGGGCTTCCTGCTCACCCGGCAGTGGCGTGACTTCACTGCCGGTGTAGATCTTTCCTATTGGGCTGCAACCGAAATCGGGCCTGTCCGTTTGCATGTTCCAGCACAGCGATCTGTATGTTTCATTGATCGCACGGCTACGATTCCCCTGCCGGCGGGAGCAGAGCGAAAATCGCTTGAGCTCAATATCGCAGGTGGTGCCCCCGTTGATGGAATCTATACGTTAAAACAAAACCACATGGCGGAGTTGCACCAGCGTTTTGGACAAAACGGGCTGTTGCACGAAAGTGATATCAAACCGCACGATCGCTACCTGATGGAGCGTTTTATTTGTGCGGGTTTTGAAGCGCAGGGGGAGTTGGTTAATCATGATGGTTACAGCGAAATACTGAATCCGCGACTAACCCCGGGTACTTATCTGCCGCAGTTGACTATTGCGTCAATTGATATAGAAACACAAGGGCTAAGTGGGAAGCTTTATTCTATTGCGGTGCATTGTGGTGATGTGTCAGTGGTGTTGATGGTCTCAAGCCAGCCTGTCGACAATGATGGCAGCTTTACCTGCAAAATCTATGATTCCGAAAAGTCTCTGTTGCAGGGGTTCTTTGCACTGTTACGGACACTGGATCCGGATGTGCTGATCGGGTGGAACGTTGTCAATTTTGATCTCGACTTTATTGCACGTAAGTGTCAGGCGCTCGGTATTAATTTCGCCATGGGGCGGGGCAGTGATGAGTCAATTATCTTAAGGCCCGGAAATAGTCAGATGCGGATTGCCAGAATACCTGGCAGGGCAGTGCTTGATGGTGTTGATACCTTGCGTGCGGCATTCTGGAATTTCGAGAGTTTCTCGCTTGAGCATGTTGCACAGGAAATCCTTGGCTACGGTAAAACCATCGCAACCAGTGACCGGGTAGCGCAGATAAACGATTACTACCGCAACGATAAATCATCGCTTGCAAAGTACAACATTGTCGACTGCAGGCTGGTAAATGAAATCTTTGAAAAAACCGGTCTTACCGAGTTTGCGATGCAGCGGGCTCAAATGACCGGTTTACCACTTGATAAATCGGGTGGTGCTGTACAAACATTCGATAATTTGTATCTGCCGCGCTTACATCGCAAGGGCTATGTCGCTCCTGCGTTTACACAACAGGAGACAAAAAACAGCCCTGGAGGATATGTGCTTGATTCACGCCCGGGCCTTTATCGCAATGTCATCGTGCTCGACTTCAAGAGCCTGTACCCCAGTATTATTCGTACGTTCCTGATAGATCCACTGGGTTTAACACTGGGCAGGGATGACGGAGTGCCGGGGTTCGAGGGTGCAATGTTTTCCCGCACCAATCACATACTACCTGTACTGGTTGAAGAGTTGTGGGCGCAGCGTGATATCGCCAAGGCACAGAAAAACGCAGCGTTATCACAGGCAATAAAAATTATAATGAATTCGCTTTACGGTGTACTTGGTACCAGCAATTGCCGCTTCCATCATCATCAACTTGCCAGCAGTATTACCCGTCGTGGCCATGAAATAATTCTTGAAAGTAAAAAGCAGATTGAGGTTGCCGGGCACGAAGTCATTTATGGAGATACGGACTCTCTTTTTGTATTACTTGATGAAAGTCTTTCAGAGAGTGTTGTGAACTCGGCCGGGGAGGGTTTGCAATCGAATCTCAACCAGTACTGGCAACAGGTCTTAATGGAACGGTACTCACTGCAGTCCCATTTAGAGGTGGAGTTTGAAACGCACTACTTAAAGTTTGTGATGCCTACTGTCAGAGGTTCTGAGTCTGGCAGTAAAAAGCGTTATGCCGGTATGGTTCGCGGAGCAAATCAACGTGTGCAATTGATTTTTAAGGGGCTGGAAGCAGTGCGCACAGACTGGACTCCGCTGGCACGGGAGTTTCAGCGCACGCTGTATGAAAAAGTATTTAACGAAGAGCCGGTGGAAGATTTTATTCGACAGACTGCGACTGCGCTTCAGTCGGGTGAGCTCGATGACAAGCTGGTCTATCGCAAACGTTTACGTCGCAAACTGAGTGAGTACACCCGCAACGTTCCGCCGCATGTGCAGGCGGCACGAAAACACTCCAGTCCGGGTCGCTGGATAAGTTACCTGATTACGGTTAACGGACCAGAGCCCAGTGAAGAGCGTACCTCGGAAATTGATTATCAGCATTATCTTGAAAAGCAGCTTGAGCCGGTAGCTGACGGTATTTTGCATTTTCTGGATAACAGCTTTGAGCGAATCAACGGTGCTCAAATCTCGCTGTTTTGATGCTGTTTTAAAAGGTACGATCATCCTATCGTCCCGCCAGCGTGATTGTCGTAAAAGGAGGATTCTAATAGGGCGCGGACCAGCCCTCCCGCTTGCGAGAGGGTCGAAGCCTAAGCGACAGGGAGGGTGCTCCACTGCAGCTCGTCATCGTTTCAAGCGACACTACATAAAAAAGGCCGCAAAAAGCGGCCTTTATAATGTATTCATTTCAAGCGTTGCGCTAGTCGTCTTTCTCGACCGTCGCCGCCATCTCAATACCTTCGAGCAGTTCGTCATCCTGTTCCGGCAGCGATAACTCACTGTCGTCCAGTTTTTCAAGATGGGTTTCCGCAGCGGTGCGTAGCTCGCGATAATGATCGACCAGCTTGCCGCTTTGCTCCAGCAAAGATTTGCGCTCTTCGAGCTGCTCGGTTAGCTCTTTCTTTTCTTTCTTGAGCTGTCTTACGGAAGTCTCTGCCGTTTTGCGTGCGGCGTTCTCGTCCATCTTCTGTTTTTTCAGCGCCTTCAGCTTTTTAACCACATTTTCAGGTGTGTCAGCAAGTGCAGTGTTGATCGCTTTGAGTTCGCGCTCTTTCTTTTCCAGATCTGCCTTGGCTTTTTTCAGCGCGCCACTGTTGTTTTCACGGCCGACGGCAAGTGCGTTCTCTGCAGCTTCGCGACGGGCAACAGTTTCGTTGATCGCCTCCTCCGCTGTTTTGCGCGCCTTTTCGCTGGTTTTCAGTTCGTTGCGCAGTTCGTTGATCGATTCTTCGGCGCGCCTGCGAGCATCGCGGATAGAGTCGTCGGCATGCCTGGCACGGTCAATCAGCTTGTTAAGAGCCGATTTGATGTCCGGCGCAGTGGCTGTTGAATCGAGGTCGAGTGCTTTTATTATTTCATTTGCGAGGAGCTGTTTGCTCAGCGCGAGGTCTTTCCAGACCTGTAATTGGATGTCGTCTTTGGTTTCACTCACACAAGGGGTCTCTCTGGTGTTTGCTTGCTACGCCTGAAAGGGGCGCGGATGTTAACACAGTTGCACGGGTTAACGACACGAACACCCACATCACTACCGTCCGATGAAAAATTCCGGAAAGCGAGGATAAGGGGTGTTGGAGCACTAACGTCAGGCAATTGCTGATTGATCGTTTTTAATTTAAGTCTGTGGATTAGGCAAATTTGCGATTCGGACCTGCGCGGATGCTCTGGTCAGGAATCTGCCGATAAATGTCCGAGCGACATAACAGCCGCATTATAAAGATAAACTGACTTACTACAAGTCAAAAGTAATGTATTTACGCTTGTGCAGACCAGTTCTGCAGCGGAACTGTGGTGTCTACCGCAATTGGCGGCAGTCTCAAGGAAATTTGAAACGTTAGCGTCGGTGGCGGTGCCGGTATTTACTGCGGGTTGCTGCTCAGCCGCTTTGGGTTTGAAGGCAACTAATCGTTTTTTTGCGCTGTCAGCTTTTCAAAAACTGTCAGCGTTTCTTCCGAGACGTGATGTTCCATGCCTTCTGCATCCTGTTTAGCCACCTCGGAGTTCACCCCGATTGCTATCAGGAATCGATACACGATGTCGTGGCGAGCGCGGCTGGTCTCTGCAAGCAGCTTGCCTTTTTCAGTGAGAAATATGGATCGATACGGTTCGGAGGTGATGTAGCCGTCGCGCTGTAGTCGCGTAAGAGACTTACTGACAGTGGGCTGCGAGACGCCCATGCGGTTAGCCAGGTCAACCAATCGCGCCTCGCCTGTGGCATTGATTAAATCGTCTATCAGCTCAACGTAGTCCTCAATCGC
Organism: uncultured Granulosicoccaceae bacterium; assembly: GCA_937931165.1. Lineage (GTDB taxonomy): Bacteria > Pseudomonadota > Gammaproteobacteria > Granulosicoccales > Granulosicoccaceae. The sequence continues at coordinate 24,973 of CALHCI010000147.1, read as the reverse complement.
CTCGTATTTGTGTGCTTCTCGCACGCAATTGAATCTTTCTGCCTGCTTTTTTACATCTGGCAGGGTTCTGTTGATCTCGATTTTTCTCGCTTTACCTGAAATAACGATTGCTCCGTGAAACTACCGGAAGTTTACCTTAGTCTTGAATTATTATTCAAGGTGTATAAACTAAGCATAGGCTAATATTGGAGAGACAACATCAGAGTAGCTGAAATTAGTGGGAATTGGTTCCGATCAATGGTTGCGGCGACACTTCTACTGGCAACGCCGCTTGCGTTTGGCGGTGACAGGTTGACTGTGGCAACCACATTCACTGTCATTGCAGACATGGTGCAAAATGTTGCAGGCGACGCAGCAGATGTCGTGTCAATCACTCGCCCGGGGGCTGAAATTCACAACTATCAGCCAACTCCGAAAGATTTGCTGCGCATTAGAGATGCCGATGTGGTTTTCTGGAATGGCCTGGGGCTGGAATTGTGGTTTGAAAAATTCATGCGTCGCATCAAAAACGCCGAACAGGTGGTGTTATCCGAAGGGGTAGAGGAAATCCCGATCACCAAAGGGCCTTATCGAAACAAACCGAATCCGCACGCATGGATGTCTCCCTCAGCGGCGTTGTTATACGTAGAGAATATTCGCGCAGCACTGGTTAAGCACGACCCGGACAATGCGGATGTTTACAATGACAACGCCAAACAGTTTTCTACGCAAATTACCGATCTGGTTGAGCCGCTTAAGGCAAAGATTGAAGAGATCCCCGAGCAGAGCCGCTGGCTCGCCACCAGTGAAGGGGCATTCAGTTACCTGGCGCGTGATTTCGGGCTGGGTGAAATCTACCTGTGGCCAATCAACGCCGATTCACAGGGTACCCCGCAGCAGGTCAAACAAATGATTGACGCCGTCAGAGAGCACAACATTCCTGCAGTATTCAGTGAAAGCACTGTGTCAGATAAAGCCGCGAAACAGGTGGCTCGTGAAGCGGGTGCTGAATATGGCGGGGTATTGTATGTCGATTCACTCAGCAAGGAAGACGGGCCGGTGCCTACGTATCTTGAGCTGCTGCGATTGACTACTGAAACTATTGTTAGCGGATTAACTAATGCCCAAGTCACTAATGACTGAGTCCGCTCCCGGTATTGTGGCAAACAACGTGACCGTCACTTACCGCAACGGACATACCGCATTGCGAGATGCGAATTTCGATATCCCCAACTCTACTATTTGCGCGTTGGTCGGTATTAACGGCTCCGGTAAATCTACGTTGTTCAAAGCGATCATGGGGTTTGTACCGCTGGCCAGCGGTTCTGTCGACATACTCGGTAAGCCCGCGGGGCGTGCGCTGCAGCGCAATACCGTCGCTTATGTGCCGCAGAATGAAGATGTGGACTGGGACTTTCCGGTACTGGTAGAAGATGTCGTCATGATGGGGCGCTACGGGCACATGGGCATGTTGAGGCGACCGTCTACAACTGATCACGAGCATGTGTCTGCGGCGCTTGATCGGGTAGGGATGATCAATTTCCGCCACCGGCAAATTGGTGAGTTATCCGGTGGTCAGAAAAAGCGTGTCTTTCTGGCTCGTGCGCTGGCTCAGGAAGGCCGCGTTATTCTGCTTGATGAACCTTTCACCGGTGTCGATGTTAAAACCGAGGAATCTATTATTGAACTTATGCGTGGCTTGCGTGATGAGGGACGGGTGATGCTGGTGTCTACGCACAACCTCGGTAGTGTGCCGCAGTTTTGTGATCACGTGGTGCTGATAAACCGCACGGTGCTTGCCAGTGGCTCTGTTAAAGAAGTGTTTACACTCGAAAATCTTGAAGAAACTTTTGGCGGTGTGCTGCGATTTCACGTGCTTGGTGGCCATGATCTGCACGATGATGATGATTCGCGTGAAGTTACCGTAGTAACTGATGACGAACGTCCGTTTGTTCTCTATGGCGAGAACGAACAACGCGCTAGTGAAAGCGGTAACGAACCTCCGCTATGAGTCGACTACTCGAGCCCTTTCAGTACACTTATATGGTAGATGCCATGTGGGTCAGTGCGTTGGTAGGGGCGGTTTGTGCGTTCCTGTCTGCGTATTTGATGCTTAAGGGCTGGTCATTGATTGGCGATGCTTTATCTCACTCCGTGGTTCCTGGTGTTGCCGGTGCTTATCTGTTGGGACTGCCCTATGCCGTTGGTGCCTTTTTGTCAGGCGGGCTTGCGGCTATGGCAATGTTGTTTATCAGTAATCGCTCCAGGCTCAAGGTAGATGCCGTGATCGGTTTGATTTTCAGCGGCTTTTTCGGGCTTGGTCTTTTTATGATTTCGCTGCATCCCGCTTCTGTGCAGATAGATACGATTATATTTGGCAACATCCTGCACATCTCGCCCGCCGACAAATGGCAACTGGTCGCAATTGCAGTTATTTCTTTGCTGGTACTGACTGTCAAATGGAAAGATCTGATGGTCGTATTTTTTGATGAAAACCACGCGCGTTCCGTTGGCATTCGTCCGGAATATCTTAAGGTGATGTTCTTTACTTTACTCAGTGCATGCACGGTTGCCGCGTTGCAGGCAGTCGGTGCATTTCTGGTTATTGCGATGGTGGTAACACCGGGGGCTACTGCCTACCTGCTGACTGATCGATTTTCGCGATTAATTATTATTAGCGTTGCCATTGGTGCGGTGACCAGTCTGGTCGGTAGTTACGTAAGCTACTTTCTTGATGGCGTGACCGGTGGCGTTATCGTGGTGTTGCAAACTCTGGTATTACTCACCGCCTTTGTCTTTGCACCGGTACATGGTTTGCTGGCTGGGCGCCGCCGTCAGACTCTGGAGGCTGGATAATGCTGGCGTCACTGGCAGAGTCACTGTCCTACGACTTCATACAGCAGGCACTGACTATGGCAATACTGCTCAGTGTTGCCGCCGCTGTGTTGTCATGTCTGCTGGTGTTGCGAGGCTGGGCATTGATGGGTGATGCGATTTCGCATGCGGTATTGCCGGGCATAGTGCTCGCTTATGCCGCTGGTATTCCGGTAGTTATCGGTGCGTTTGTGGCCGGGCTGTTCTGCTCTGTTGCAACCGGTTATCTCAGTGAAAATTCCCGGTTAAAAGAAGATACGGTGATGGGTATTGTCTTTTCCGGCATGTTCGGGCTCGGGATTTTGCTGTTCTCAATGTTTCAAATTGATGTGCATCTGCACGAAATACTCTTTGGTGACATTCTTGGCCTGAGTTGGTCCGATGTCGCTAAAACCGGTGTGGTAGCGGTTGTTGCCTGTGCGGTTATTCTGGTCAAGCGAAAAGATCTGATGTTACTGGCGTTTGATCCACAGCACGCCAAAACCATCGGGTTGCCGATCTCCTTATTGCACTATGGACTATTGATTGTCCTTTCAGTTGTTATTGTTGCCGGCCTCAAGGCGGTTGGCATCATTCTGGTTATCGCACTTCTAATCGCCCCTGGTGCTATTGCACACTTGCTGGCAGACCGGTTTGATCGAATGTTGCTGGTAGCGGTGGTGGTGAGTATTGTATGTGCAGTAGTGGGCGTTCTGGGGAGTCTGTACATTGGCAGCGCCACTGCACCGACCATTGTACTGGCATTGATGGTGGTTTTTATACTGGCGTTTTTGTTTGCCCCAACGCACGGTGTGGTGACCAGAACGCTGACGAGCAAGCGCATAGAACCCCCTATCGATCCAATGAAATGAACCAATTAAACGGATGAATTAACTGACAGGTTAAATTGCTCTATGGGAAAATCACTACAAGATCAGTTGCTCAAAGCGGGGCTTGCCAACAAAAAGCAGGCGGTGCGTGCTAAAAAAGCAAAAAACAGCAAAGAGAAACTGAAACGCACCGGTAAGGAAGTCGAAGACGAAGCTGAAATGCTCGCGAAGAAGGCCAGAGAAGAAAAGCTCGCAAAAGACAAAGCACTAAACGCTGAAAAAAATCGTCAGGCGGAGCAGGCGGCAATACAGGCACAGATACATCAGCTTGTCGCGATGAATCGCGTGGCGGAAAGAGGTGACATAGAACACCGCTTTCCGGACGGCAGCAAAATTATGACTCTGCTGCTCACCGATATGCAGCGTAAGGCGGTCATTAATGGTGTTTTAGCAATTGTGAAAACAAACGATACTTACGACCTGCTTCCGCGCAAGGCGGCATTAAAAATTGCCGAGAGAGATGATTCAGCCGTATTGGTTTGTAACGACAGTGTTGATGATGAATCGGTAGATGATGAGTACGCCGACTTTCAGGTTCCTGACGATTTAATGTGGTAGTAGAAATATAACGTATGGCTTTTTTTGATAAAAACCTTGTTCCAAATCTTGTTGCCCTCGTGCTGATCGGGCTTGGGCTGCTGTTGCCGGAGCCGATCGGAAAGTTTGTTTTCTATACCGGCTTGTTTGCTTTGTCCGGTGCAGTGACTAACTGGCTCGCCGTGCACATGCTGTTTGAAAAAGTGCCGGGACTGTATGGATCCGGCGTTATACCGCTGCACTTCGAAGAATTTAAAACGGGTATTCAGAAGCTGGTAACGCGAGAGCTGTTTAATCGCGAAAGTGTTGAACGTTTTTTTCAAAACAATCAGGATCAAAAAAACATTGATCTTGAGCCTGTGATTAAAAATCTGGATATGGACGATGCGTTTGATCAGCTGGTGGCGGTAGTGATGGATTCTTCTCTCGGAGGAATGCTTGGTATGTTCGGTGGAGAGAAGGCGCTTGATACCATGCGTGACCCTTTTAAGGCACGTATGCATGATTTTCTGTTAACGACTGTGCGCTCGCCGTCATTTCAAAAAAACCTCAACAAGCAACTACAAAGTATTACCCAGAGCGATGATTTTGTTGATCGCATTGGGGCTATTGTCAAAAATCGCCTTGATGAACTGACCCCTGAAATGGTCAAAGAGATCATACAGCGAATGATACGCAAACACCTCGGGTGGCTGGTGGTTTGGGGCGCTGTATTTGGCGGGATAATCGGATTTATTTCGGCGTTTTTTCTGGTTTAATTCTCTTTAAAATGCAAGCGCCACTAGAGCCAGTTCGATAACCTGAATCCAATACCTATCCTGTTAACGTATTTGTTGTAGTTGATCAGGCTCTCGCCATAGCCGGTGAAGAGGTGTGCCGTCAGTTTTAGTTTGTCGGTAATTGGAAAGTCGTAGTCTATCTGCAATGCACCACGTTGTTCTGATGAAAGGTTATGTCGCACCATAGCCGAGTAACTGTGCCCTCCACGTTTGTGGAATGCAGTGAGTTCGAAGTTGCCCATGAAGTCTGCAATGTCGGGGTTGTCGTCACCTTCGGCTTGCAGAACATCTTCTTTGAGTTCCTCTGGTAAGCGATACCAGGTTTTAAATGAAAAGTAGGTGTTTCTTCTCTCGAATAAAAAGTCGACGTAAACGCGATTCCAGCTTCTGGAAAATGGCGGTGTGCGTCCGTTTGATTGATGTGAAATGCCGACAATCGCGCCTCGTTGATTAAAACCCGCAATCTTCCTGCGATACGGCACGACCAGAAATACTTCCGGCTCATGGTTGGTTTCTGTAAACGGGCTGGACAATTTGCTGTTAAATGCCTGCCAGTGTGATTGATTGGTATAGCCAAACGCCACCGAGGCGTCAGTATCGAAAATCCCGCGCAACATTGGCACCAGCAGACTGAACTGGAACTTTATTTCGGCGGCCTGACCGTCCTCGATAATAGAGTTTGAGGTAACTGTAAGCGGCAGTAGATAGTTGGATTTGTGCGCCGCGATCGCAAATGGGTTGTCATCTGTGGATCGGGTCAGTGACAGTCTGCGGTCAATGGCCGATTCGCCAGCTGTTTCTTGCGCGGCGGCAATCTGCGGGAGCAGCAAAATGCAAAAGAGAAGGGTTAGGAATGGAGCGTTTCGCATTGCCTGTTTTCGTTGTCAGCGGGAAACGGATGGTACCTATTGCGTCAGTCGGTGTCAGTCGGATTGCGATGTTTACATTTTTGGGTGTGTGGGGTGCGATTACAGAAAAATCTAACCCGCACGAATGTCTAGATTTATCAGGCGGTTATCTGTAAATTACACTTGGTCTTTTGTGGCTGCAGCATTGAGCGTGCACCTTTATTGCTCTTGTTAATGGTTTGAAGGCAACCGGTAAGTGGCCGTTATACCGGCGGCCGACTGGATGGAGACCAGAGTGTATGCGAAAGCCTGTTATCGCCATTGCTTTTACCCTGTTGACATATGCATGTTCTGCGGTTCAGAGTGCCGAGCTTAAGGAAAGTTTTAGCTACGGCATTAACTACGCATGGAAAAACTACGCGGGTGATTTTGGGGGTATCGCGGGTTGGGGCAAGAAGGGCGTCGCTGCGGACCCGGCAGCCTACGCTGCGGAAATGCAGGAGATGGCCGCGCACGGCGTTAAGGTGGTGCGCTGGTGGGTATGGCCCGAGTTCTGGACCGATGCAATTGATTTTTCCGCCGATGGGTCACCCGGAGTGCTCGGCCGGCAGGCGATTGATGATGGATTAAAGGCGCTGGAACTCGCCAATGACGCTGGCATTCGGATTATGTTCTGTCTGTTTTCTTTCGATGGATTCCGGCCAACCCGTCAGTCATACGGGATTACTATGACCGGTTATTACGACATTGTTACCGATAATGCCAGACGTGCGGCATTGATGACTAATGTCGTGACACCCTTTGCACGTGCGTTGCAGCAAAGCCCGCACCTGGACAGTCTGCATTCGTGGGATATTATCAATGAACCCGAGTGGGCGGTAACCGGTGAGAATAAATATGGCAGTACTCACGGTGGCGATCAGTTTGATCCGGATGACGAATTGCAAGTCATTACCCATGATCAGATGGAGGTATTTATTGCAGACACCATTAGTGTGCTGAGAAAGGAAACGCCGGATATTCCGGTTTCGGTCGGGTCTGCCGCGGTCAAATGGGCCAGCGCCTGGTCAAAGCTCGACGTCGATTTTTATCAAACGCACATCTATGACTGGGTCAATGACTACTGGCCGTACAATGCCTCGCCCGCAGATTTCGGGTTAGATGATAAACCATTGATCATGGGAGAGTACCCTATAGAAGGACTGAACGGGGTTGATCACATCGCCATGCTTGAGAGCTGGTACAGCAACGGATATGCCGGTGCATTGGGGTGGGATTATCGAATTACGCATTCTCCCGGTTTAGCTGACGCGCCGGTGGCTGCAAAACGCGGGGATTATCTCGGTGAATTAAAAGACTTTGCCGAGTTGACAATCAACCCTGCAGATACGTCAATCAAACCGGCGCTAAGTGCCGCGAGAAACTCACCTCTCAGCAGACCTTCAGCGCCGTCTATCGCATTTAAGTAGCGAGCCTGCCCGGTTGCAGTTAACTCGATTGCAAGAATAGCAGTACACTGTGCTGCCATCTTTGATGAGTCGGGTCATGATCAGGATTATTGTCAGCTTCTTTGCTGCGTCGTTGTTGTGTTGTTCAATAAAGGGGTATGCAGAGCCGGATGCTACCCGGTTTGCGGCCGCAGTGGTCGAGTTGAATACTGTGGTAAAACAGAATGCTCGCACGCAAGCTACTCTCGGTAGTAACCGCAGCGGCAGTGCTGTGGTCATTGATGCCTCCGGATTGCTGGTTACCGTCGGTTATCTGGTACTTGAAGCTTCGCAGGTTGATGTAACCTTTAACGATGGCACGACGCGTGCGGCTGAAGTCATTGTGAATGATCAGGCTACGGGTCTTGCCTTGCTGCGCACGCAATTACCACAGGGAACAGTCTCTATACCGCTTGGTGATTCAAGCCTTATCGGTATTGATCAGGATGTCGTTGTATTACCGCATGGCGGAACAGACAATGCTCATGTGACGCGGGTAGCCGGTGTTCGCGAGTTTGCCGGCTCCTGGGAGTATCTGCTTGGCAACGCGTTTTATACATCACCTGCTACGCGGGCCTTTAGCGGAGCAGCGCTTATTAACCGGGATGCTGAATTAGTTGGCATTGGTAGTCTGTTACTCAGCGATATTAGTGCCGGTAACAATTTAACGCCGGTGAACGGTAATCTGTTTATTCCGGTTGAACACCTCAGAGAAGAATTCGGCACACTGCTTACTGGCAGGCAAACCGCAGAAAACCGGCCCTGGCTCGGTGTAACACTTAATGAGTCCATTCCAGATCTGAAAATCGCACGCATCGCTGATGATAGCCCGGCAGCGCAGGCTGATCTTCAGGTCAATGATGCGGTGATCGCACTCAACAATAAGAGAGTCTACAAAATGGCAGACATGTATCAGACCTTATGGGCTGCCGGTAACAGTGGCACAGCTGTCGAGTTAATAATTGAAAGGGAAGGGCAGTTAGTAACGACAACGGTCGTAACCGCTGATCGTCAGAAGTGGTTTAAATAAGCGGTAAGTCAGAGCGCAACAGACGGCAGCTGTCTGTTGCGCTAAAACGGTTTACCAGTTATTCACTACTTATTCACCAATAGCTTCACCGTTGCGCCGTGGATCGGCTGCAGCGAAGTAGCGACCCCCATGGATCAAAATGGTGTGCAAGCCCGAGTTCAGGCTGCGCACATTGATTTCGTGCCCCAGTGCTTCGAGTTCTGCTTGCAGTTCTACCGCTTCAGTACCTTCTTCGAGATCGGTCTTTCCGTTGCGATTTACTACATGGCCCATGTTAAGCGCGTCTTGCGGATCCATACCCCAGTCGAGTATTGCTACGACTGATTGCGTGACGTAATTTATGATTCGTGAACCACCGGGAGAGCCGGTTAGCAGCACTGGTCGATTGTTTTTTAACACAATGGTTGGCGACATGGATGATCGAGGGCGTTTGTTACCCTCTACCCGGTTGGCCACGGGTTTACCGTCTTTTTCCGGTCTGAATGAAAAGTCGGTGAGTTCGTTGTTGAGCAGAAACCCGTTTGCCATCACCCGAGAACCAAAACCACTTTCAATGGTGGTAGTCATTGATACCATATTGCCGTACCGGTCAATGATAGAAAAGTGTGAGGTACCGGCGCGTTCTGGCTGTAAATCCGGATAACGCAGTTGCGCTTCTTCCCATGGCGGGGTGCCGGCTTCGGCTTTACCCATTGATGTTTTCGGGTTGATCAGATCAGCGCGGCTTTTTAAATAGTCTGCATTTAAAAGACCTTCAGGCATGGTGACAAAGTCAGCGTCAGCCATATACATACCGCGGTCTGCGTAGGCGAGCTTTGCCGCTTCTATAAACAAATGCCAGGCATCTGCGGTGGGTCCCATCGCTGGCAGATCGTAGTGCGAGAGCATCCCCAATATCTGACCCATGGTCAGTCCACCGGATGTTGGCGGCCCCATGCCGCATACTTCATAGTCACGATACGGAAAACAGACCGGTTGTCTTTTAATTACTCTGTAAGCCGCAAGGTCTTCGAGTGTCATCCGGCCGGGGTTGGTGCTGGTTGTGGTTACGGCATCGACAATACTTTGTGCAATTTCACCTTCATAGAACGGGTCAGTTCCTTTCGCAGCCAGTAGTTTTAATGTGTCTGCGAAAGCCTGGTTCTTCACGACGCTGCCTGCCGCGAGTGGTGTGCCGTCATCGTTAAAGAAATACTCACGGGTAGAATCAAATAGTGTGAGTCCTCGCTCTGCCGCGCGTGCAATTGAACCGGATAACTTCTCACTGATTTCAAATCCGCTTTCTGCCTGATTAATAGCCGCGGTGAACAAACTGTCCCATGGTTTAATGCCGTGGTCTGTATGTGCTGTTTCCAACAGCATTAACGTGCCTGGTACACCGACGGATAGTCCGCCCGGTACCGCTTCGGGCCATTTCATGGGTTCGCCATCTGCTTTGAGGAAATATTCGGGAGTGGCGCTGGCGGGTGCTTTTTCCCGACCGTCGTAAGTGAGTAGTTTCTGTGCAGAACCGTCCCAGAACAACAGGAAAGCACCTCCGCCGATGCCCGACGATTCCGGCTCCACAAGGTTTAGCATCAGTTGCACTGCCACCGCTGCGTCCATTGCGGTGCCACCGGCTTCCAGTATGTCGACTCCAGCCTGAGACGCCAGCGGATGTGCGCTGGAGACCATGTGGTACGTACCGGTGGTGGAATTTGGAAAACGATTTTGACTGTCTGCCGAAGCTGTGCCGGCAACAAGGCTAGTGAATAACGTTGCTGTACCCAGCGCTAATGCAAGGCGTGGCAGCGTGACCGTGCGTAGTTTCATTCCTCTCTCCGTAGTATTGGATGTCGCTGGAACAGTTTGCCATAAACCGGACTGAAGCATCGTAATCTTCGACAGACACACTCGTCCCTGGCGTTCCGGTTGATTTGGTCGACCTGAATTCGGGTAATATAATTGTTGATCTTCAAACAAACAGATAAGGTTGACAGACACTAGCCGGTCCGGACGTTAATTCCTATGAATCTGATTGAAGCCGAAGCGCACGATATACCACTCGTTAAGCAGCTGTTTCGCGAGTATCAGCAATGGCTTGGTGTTGATCTTTGTTTTCAGGGTTTTGAGGCTGAGCTTGCCGAGCTACCTGGATGTTATGCAGCACCACGTGGCAGCATACTGCTGGCGATACGCAATAAAGAAACTATCGGCTGCGTCGCTGTGCGTCCGAATGTGTGGCCGGAAGCAGAATTAAAACGGCTGTTTGTAAAGCCGGATTATCAAGGGCAGGGGGCGGGTAAAATGCTGTTTACGGCGGCAATGGAAAAGGCCACTGCAATAGGCTACACGTCAATAGTGCTTGATACGTTACCATCGATGAAAACAGCGCAGGCCATGTATCGACACTACGGGTTCAGCGAGATTGAACCGTATTGTGAAAACCCCCTGGACGGAGTTAAGTACTTCCGGTATCAGTTTGCCGGTATCAGTTCGTAGCAGGCCAGGGACTATTGCTTACTGTGATTTGGCGGCAGACTTAAATTCTATTGGCATTTCTTCCGGTGGCTGTTTTGGGGGTAGTGCTGCCTGCGGTGCTGCATAAAATACCGGGTCCTGCGTGTCTACCGTTGTCTCAAACGGTTTTTTCATTTGTACTTCTGTGCCGTTTGCCTCAGCACTTTGTTGTGCCTTATGCAGTTGTTTTGCTGCTTCTTCCGACCACGGAAGCTTATAAGAGCGTGGCTCTTCAATCTCGGGAAGCTGCAGCCAGAGGTAGATGCCTTCATCCTCACGCATCAAAGCGCTTATCACACCGACTTCCTGCAGATCTTTATGAGCTGTTTCGAGGTTCATCGGTTTCGGGCGACTTAGAATATCGTTCAGTGCGGTATATCCTACCGGCAGAAATAGTGCTGCACAGACAAGTGCTGCCATTTTAAGTTTTACCGACCGTGGCGCCCAGATAGCAATGCTGCATAGTAATGCCGTCAGGGCAGCGCCAATAACGAACCAATGCGTGGTGACGGTCATGTTTTTTTATTCCGGTTGCGCAACTTCTTAGGCAGGTTGTGTACGCTGCCTGCTACAAGGTTTGCTTTTTCGTCGAGTTGAAAACGAAAAACTGTTGACTCTTCTCCCTGATGCGTGAGGTCAACCTTGCTTACCAGCAACTGCTTTGCCGAACGGTACCCGGGCTTCTTTAAGCTGACCACTACTGTAGTTGGTATGGGATAGACCGCTGCAGCGTTTCTGTATAAATGCACGTTGACGGCATACTCGCCTTCAGGAACACCGCGGGAATAGGTAAACTCATAGTTGAGACCGGTCAGGTCTGCAGTGTCACCAAGGTCGTCTCGCAGCAGGTTAAAAATCTGGCCACCCTTGTTCGAGTACCCGACAGGCGTATCACCGGGCGCTTCAACCCACAGATCTACATCGGCATTGATGTCATCTGGCCAACGAAGTTCGACAGTCAGGTTACCCGGGGATTTAGATGTCTCTTCTGCTACCGCCTTCGGATTAACATGCGGTACCAGCAGCATCACCAGAGTGACAAAGCCTGCCAGTGCCAGCATTATTACATCGCGAAAAAGTGTTGATGTGCTCTCCTCGTCAAACAGATCGAACTCACGCATTTTTTTCGACCGCCTCCTGCAGCGAGCCGATTAACTGAACCGTGCCACCAGCCAGTATCTGATAGTTGGCCATCAGCCACACATTTAAAATCGAACCGATCAGCGTGGTATACAGTGCAGTAGACATACCTTTGATAAGCATTGAAACCATTGGTGCAATCGCGTTTACATCAGAGGCAGTTTCCGGGTCGACACCAGACAGTGCGATGATAAACCCCAGCACAGTACCAATCAGCCCGAGAAGTACCAGTGTATTGGCGAGGTGACGCACGACAGAAATCCTGTGTGCGATACGCATTCGGAGTGATCCACTAAGATTTGCTCTGCTTTCGGCGTTAGGGGTGTCTATGGCTGAAACAAGGTGCTTGACACCCTGTGCGCGGATACCGTCCTTGCTGTTGAGTGCATCGACTTCTGTATTGGTTTGCCAGACCTTCTGTGTGCAGATGATCAGTCCAATCAGGAATACCGCAAAGATAACAACTGAAAGGTAGGTTTTGTCAGCGTCAATAACCATCTGCACGTAGCCTTGTGACCACGCCACCCCGAGTAGTGCAAAGGCAAACAGGTTAAGCAGAATGAAGCGCAGTAACAGAAGTGATCTGTGTGGATCAGCGATAGACTTAACGTAAGATTTGAGTCCGGATGGAGCCCGGTTCTGGCCGTCGTTGGTTTGTTCGGCGCTTGCGATTGCTTGAGCCATAAGTTACCCCGTCAGTCGTTCACAAGTCTACAGAGTTAGACCCGTATTACTGTTAGCGATTGACGCGGTGACAACTTGAATCAGTTCACAACATGACCAGTGCACTGAAAAAGACTATATGCGCAATTGCCTCTGGTGAGGTTGGCGCACTGTTTGTGCCAATGTTTATTAGCTGTACTTTGGCGGAATGTAACGAATTATTGAATTACCGTGGTTAATGTATTTGCCTTGTTGGAACTCGATTGGTTATGTTTTGATCTGTCTGTGGTTACCGATTGTGAACGTTATTTGATTTTGCCTTTTGCTTGAAACGCGTATTGCGGCGGGTACCCTCCCGGCGCTTAGACGCCGACCCTCCCGCAAGCGGGAGGGTGGGGTGATCGTGCTTCCTTTAGTTATTAACCAGCGGCTTTAGCTTCACGGCGACGTTCGTACAGAATAAATTCTGTATAGCCGTTTGGTTGAACCCGACCTTTCAATGCAAGATCCAGAGAGGCCTGAAAAGTTACGCTGTTGTCGAAGTCTGCAGACATCGGTGAGTAGTCTGCGTCGCCGCTGTTCTGCTCATCAACAAACAGTGCCAACCGTTTCATTGATTCGGTAACGTCGTGCTCGCTGATAATGCCATGGTGCAACCAGTTGGCGATGTGCTGGCTTGAGATACGCAACGTAGCGCAGTCTTCCATCAACGCGACGTTATTGATATCCAGTACTTTGGAGCAACCGATTCCCTGACCAACCCAGCGTGCAACATAACCGAGTATTCCCTGACAGTTGTTGTCGAGTTCGTTTTTAATTTCGTCAGCACTGAGGTTGCGACCTGTCGGCAGCAACGGGATCGTCAGAATGTCATCAACGCTTGCCGGTGTTCGTGACTTGAGTTCGTTCTGTCGATCACGGACATTCATCGAAAAGTAATGCGTTGCGTGCAATGTTGCAGCTGTTGGTGAAGGGACCCATGCCGTATTGCCGCCTTGCTGCAGGTGACCGATTTTGGTTTTAAGCATGGCGGCCATTTCATCTGGCATTGCCCACATGCCTTTACCAATCTGTGCATGATCCTGCAGTCCACAGGCGAGTCCACAGTCGACATTGTTATTTTCATAGGCCACCAGCCAGGTGGCCTCTTTGATTTCTGCTTTTGGCAACATCGCGCCCGCTTCCATGCAGGTATGAATATCATCACCTGTTCGGTCGAGGAAGCCAGTGTTAATAAAGACCACGCGGTTCTTTGCAGCAGAGATCGCGTTTTTAAGATTGACGGTGGTTCGGCGTTCTTCATCCATGATGCCCATTTTTAACGTGTTAGGTTCTATAGACAGGGCTTTCTCGACGCGCTCAAACAGTTCGTTAGCCAATGCAACTTCGGCAGAGCCATGCATCTTGGGCTTAACAATATAAACTGAACCATTGCGACTGTTTTTGTGTTCGCCAAGACCGAGCAGATCATGTTTGGCAGACAGCGAAGTAACCATCGCGTCAATCAATGTTTCGGGAACCTCTTCACCGGCGTACTTAACGGTGTCGATCATCAGTTGTGATCCGACGTTTCTGACCAGCAGTACACTGCGACCTGGCAGGGTAAGGCTGCCGCCATCCGGAGTCTGGTATTCACGGTCCGCCGCGAGCTTGCGATCGATTGTGCGGCCGCCTTTCTCAAAGCTGTGTTTCAGCTTGCCCGTCATCAAACCGAGCCAGTTGCGGTAGACCATGCATTTGTCATCGGCATCTACCGACGCGACCGAGTCTTCGCAGTCGCATATAGTAGTGATAGCCGACTCAAGAATAATATCGCACAGGTTGGCCGCATCGGTTTTTCCGATCGGGTGGCTGGCGTCGAAGCACAATTCTGCGTGAAGATTGTTTTTTGTCAGCAGAACTTTATCGGGTGATTCACCTGCGCCAGTGAAGCCTGCAAACTGCGCCGGTTCTTTAAGTGCGGTGTCACTGCCGTTTGCCAGGCTGATCGCAAGTTTGCCGTTGTCGTTTTTATAACCGGTGGCATCTTTGTGTGAGCCTGCAGCAAGTGGAAAGTGCTCATCCAGAAAAGCGCGGCAGTAAGCAACCACCTTTTCACCGCGTACCGGGTTGTAGCCGCCACTGCGGGTGGCACCGTCGTCCTCAGAGATAGCGTCTGTACCGTACAGCGCATCATAGAGGCTGCCCCAGCGAGCGTTTGCCGCATTAAGAACAAAGCGGGCGTTATCCAGCGGAACAACTAACTGTGCGCCTGCGGTATTGGCGATTTCGGCGTCTACACGAGATGTAGCGATGCTAAAAGCGTCGACGGCTGGTTCCAGATAACCGATATCGGTCAGGTGGCTTTTATAGTCTGCCGCGTTGAAGCTCTTGTTGTTACGATGCCAGCTATCGATCTGTTCCTGCATGTCATCACGAGTCGCCAGATGGGCTTTTATGCGCGGGGCAAAGTCTTTTATGATGCCTTCAAGCTCGTTCCAGAAGGTGTCCGGCTCGACGCCGGTACCAGGGCAAACTTCTTCTGCAACCAGACGGTGAAGGGGCGAGGCAATGCTCAGCTCGCCGTGGGTGATATACTCGTTTGCGCTCATCAACCAAAGGTCCTCTGTATCAGCGTTTTCTTGAATGAATCCGTTGTCGGCTGTTGCATTCCGGTATCCAGTGAAATTCCGGATGGCAACCGGACAATGGTAACAGTTCCGACATGATCACTGTTAACCCGGTGAACCTGTCACATGCTTGATATATGCCTGGTTTGCTTGAGTAGCACCTGTAACCACGACTCTCCAGAGTAAGTTTTCGCATGGCTCAATACGTATACACAATGAATCGGGTGGGCAAAGTCGTGCCCCCCAAGCGTCAGATCCTAAAAGATATTTCTTTATCGTTTTTCCCCGGCGCCAAGATTGGTGTGCTTGGACTGAATGGTGCCGGAAAGTCCACGCTGCTGAAAATCATGGCCGGTCGTGATACCGAAATTGATGGTGAAGCGCGCGCAATGCCGGATATCAAAGTCGGTTATCTGCCTCAGGAACCGGAGCTCGATCCGGACAAAACCGTGCGCGACGCGGTAGAAGAATCAGTCGATCAGGTGAAAGAAGCGCAAGCGCGGCTTGATGAAGTGTATGCCGCATACGCCGAACCTGATGCCGACTTCGATGCGCTCGCAGCAGAGCAGGCGAAGCTTGAAGCAATGCTGCAGGCCACTGGTGGCCACGATCTGCAGCGACAGCTCGACATTGCAGCCGATGCGCTTCGCCTGCCGCCATGGGATGCTGTCGTAAAGCATCTTTCCGGTGGAGAGAAACGTCGGGTAGCACTGTGCCGACTGCTGTTGTCAGGGCCCGATATGCTGTTACTTGACGAGCCGACCAACCACCTCGATGCAGACTCGGTGGCCTGGCTTGAGCGGTTCCTTCACGAGTTCGATGGCACTGTGGTGGCGATCACCCACGATCGCTATTTTCTCGATAATGTCGCTGGCTGGATTCTCGAACTTGATCGCGGCAGAGGTATTCCCTTTGAAGGTAATTACTCAACCTGGCTGGAAGCGAAAGCAGAGCGGCTCGATCAGGAAGCCAAACAAGAGTCGTCACATGCCAAAGCGATGAAGGCCGAGCTCGAGTGGGTGCGAAAAGGCGCCAAAGCCCGGCAGTCTAAGTCGAAATCACGAATAGCCCGCTTTGAGGAAATGCAGTCAAAAGAGTTTCAAAAGCGCAGCGAAACCAACGAAATCTATATTCCCAACGGTCAGCGGCTGGGTGAGAAAGTACTCGACTTTAAAAATGTCACTAAAGGGTTTGGCGACCGCTTGCTTATTGATGACCTGAGTTTCTCAGTGCCCCAGGGGGCCATTATAGGTGTTATCGGTGGCAATGGTGCCGGCAAATCGACGCTTTTTCGCATGATCATGGGGACAGAACAGCCCGACAGCGGCAGCATAGAGAAAGGGGAAACCGTCGATATCGCCTGGGTTGATCAAAGTCGCGATGCGCTGGAAGGCGATAAAACCGTCTTTGAGTTGCTATCCGGTGGTCACGATCAGATTGTTATTGGTAATTTTGAAATGCCGTCCCGTGCTTATATAGGCCGCTTTAACTTTAAAGGTGCCGACCAGCAAAAACTGGTCAAAGACTTGTCGGGCGGGGAGCGCGGTCGCCTGCAGCTTGCCATGACACTGAAGCAGGGCGCCAATGTCCTGTTGCTTGATGAGCCATCTAACGATCTGGATGTTGAAACCCTGCGTGCCCTCGAAGAAGCGTTGCTGGCATTTCCCGGATCGGCCATTGTTATCTCGCACGATCGCTGGTTTCTTGATCGCGTAGCAACACACATTCTGGCTTACGAAGACGACTCTCATGTCGAGTTTTTTGCCGGAAATTACACCGAGTATGAAGAAGACCGGCGTCGCCGGATGGGTGAAGATGCAAGTCAACCGCACCGGATTCGCTACAAAAAGCTTGTATGACAAGATGTTATAAAAAAAAGTTATTACCGGGTTGTTAATGTTCCAGCTGGAAAATAACTCTTATAAACAAATGGTTAAGTTAAGCGTGTGACATTCATCCCGGCAAAATCGCCTTGCCGGGATACCGTGATAGAACGGTTTCTGCATCAACTCACCCGATTTCGTCTAAACAATAGGCTGAAAGAAATGGGTTACACGAGGGCTTGAGCGCGTTACCTGCTGAGGTAGCAGGGCAATCATGTCTTTTGCGTAATCTAGAGTTTTATTTGACGTGCCGACAACCGTGTAGAACGTAAACTTAATGCGAAATCTAGATCCTAAGTGTCTGTATTACCGTCGTTTAACCTGACATCTGGGTTTCACATTTTATACTTTCGCACGTTTGTACGGGTCGACCAGGGTTGTCGCTCGGAACCGCAACCGAGCATATGTGAACCGCTTGGCGATCCATTTTCATGTCACGCAAGTATTCAGTCAATAACTTAAACCGGGATTTAACAGTTGATTATAAACACCCTGAAGAGGGCGGCAGCCACACTGTGCTGTTTGCCAACATTATTCATTTTGACAGGCCTGCCCGGGAATGCACAGGCTTCATCTCCAACCTGCACCAGCGCGATAGTCGACAGGGACGGCGATGGCTGGGGCTACGAAGCAGGTCGATCCTGCAAGATCGCAGATGGTCACCCTCCATGTTCAGCCACAGCTACCATCAATGGTAACTGGGGTTATGAGAATGGTGTTTCGTGTACTGTTCAAACCCAGAATAACAATGGCAGCCGGCCGACATGCTCAGCCAATGCAATCGACAACGGTGGCGGCTGGGGTTGGGAAAATAACACTTCCTGCCGCTGGTCTGGCGGAGCCAGCCCGACCACCAATACGAATTCCAACGGCTACCCGACATGCAGCACATCTGCTGCAAATAATGGTGACGGCTGGGGATACGAGAACGGCCAGTCCTGCCGGTTCTCTGACACCAATTCAAACAATAACAGCGGTGCACCGCAGTGTTCAGTGAATGCCACTGACAACGGTGACGGCTGGGGATTTGAGCAGGGGCAGTCTTGCCAGTGGGGCAATGTGACTCCGCAAACCGATCTCGACCCTAACGGTGCGGCACCTCCACCGGTTGCTGCTGCAGTACCCGGTTACGATAACGGCTCACCAATTTGCCTTACAGATTCCAGCGATGGAAACGGCGACGGTTTTGGTTATGAGAATGAGCGCACCTGTAAGGTGGTTTCCGGCGTCACCGCGACTCCGAGCAACCCTCTGTTGAATACCCGCTGGTGTCAGCCCTGGGCCGAAATTGCATACGGTGACTACGTGTTGCAGAACAACACCTGGAATGACAGTGATGTCTGGACTGACAACTGGTCACAGTGCATTTCTGTCACTGGGGGGCCGGGCAACTACATTGCCAAGTGGGATTACAACTGGTTGCGTCGGGATGAAGGTAACGAATACTCGGTAAAGAGCTACCCACAGGTCTACTACGGTCGCAAAACCAAAAACACCCAGTCAGGTACGCCTGCCAAGCTCGGAGTCCCTGCGCCCCTGAACAACATTCCTGACTTCAAAGTTCGATACAAGTATTCCGAAACCGGTTCGCCGGAACGAAATGTTGCGCTGGAATCATTCTTCCACACCAGTTGTGAAGCAGAAGAGTGGAACAAACAATTCGAAATGATGATCTGGGTCGGAAAGCCGAACATCAGAACGCCAGGCACCAAAGTTACTGAAGCCACGATCGACGGTAAGGTCTGGGATGTCTACATCAATCCGGCACTGGGCTGGGGCTATGTGGCATTTGTCGTTAAGCAGGACTCAACTGAAGGCTGGCTCGACTGGAACAAGTTTGTGAACTGGACTCGTTATCAGGGCCCTCAGTACGGTGTGTGGGACATAGGTGCCAACACATGTATGGGTGCGATTGAAATTGGCACCGAAACTTTCTGGGGTACCGGCACCTTTACACTGCACGAGTTCCGCGTCACCAGATAACCACCCTCTGTTGTGAAGCACCTCTGTTGTTGAAGTACTGAAGAGCCGCAATTGCGGCTCTTTTTTTTACCTGTTAACCCTTAATCCCGATCTGCTGCGTTTATACTATGAGAAGCCTGCGCAACGACAAGTCAATTTGAAGTGGGGACGTTCGAAAAATTTGCCCGATCAGATGTCAGTCTGCTTCGCGGATATGCGAAGGGCGATGTTACGGCTTTTGAGAAACTGTACGCGCGGCATAAAGACGCACTGTACAACTACCTGTTTCGCAGCCTCGGGCATTACGCTGCCGCTGAGGAGATTGCCCAGGAGGTATGGATGGTTGTTATTGACCAGACCAAAACTTACCAGAAGCGCGATGCTACCTTCAAAACATGGCTCTACACCGTCGGCCGAAATAAACTTATCGACCATCAGCGAAAGCGCGCTAACCAGGCACACGCGGATATTGACGATGTGAGTATCGCCGATACGTCAATGAGCTCCGACGATCGAATTCTTACGCAGCAACTGATAGCAGCGCTTGATCAGTTGCCGGCTGAGCAGCGAGATACGTTTGTGCTACAGCAGGAAGGCTTCAGCCAGCGCGAAATTTGTAAAATCACCGGAGTCGGCACTGAAACTGTCAAAAGCAGATTGCGCTATGCCAGAGCAACCCTGAAACAGCGGTTGGGCGAATCATGAGCGATTTAACTGAACTCTATCGCCGCACCCCGCGGCTCGAATCGCCCGAAGCGCTCGACAATGCCGTGCTTGCTCACGCTCGTCTGCACGCCCCGGAGCCGGCACGCAGCCGTTGGCACATTTGGGCACCGGCGTTGTCGATGGCTTGTGTCGGCATTCTCGGGCTGTCGGTGGTGCTTCGTAACGGCGCGCCACCTCTAACTGGTACTGACTCCATGGCGCCTGCTGCAGAAGTCGCAGATTCGCCCTCGATCACACCTTCTGTCGTGTCGCTGGAGGACACTGAGTCGCGTGAAGAGTCAGTGACCGCTGATACTGTCTCGTCCCCTTTGGTGGTGGCTGATGAAAAAGTTGCGTTAATCCAGGAGAACGCAGCCACACGTAGAGCAACCACTGAGAAAGCGGTCGCGGAGACAGCCTCCGCAGAGGGAGCAACCGCTCAGAAAGCCACGGCACCTGTACCCTCTGATGATACGCTGGCAGGTGTCGTACAGCAGAAACGAAAGCTGTCCACAACGGTGGATGCTGCCCGGCCGCAAGCCCGTACTACATTAAGCTTCCAGGCCGGTGAGTCCCGGGTGGCATCTGACCAGATGATGTCAGCAGATTCCGATATGGCGAGCAACACCTCGATTCAGCTGAGCCCGGAGCCGACTGGTCATGACTGGCTGTTGAGTCAATCCGATGAGCATTTTACGCTGAAGGTGGCCATGTCGAGCAACAGATCAGCGCTTGAAAAACTGGCAAATGAACTGTCAGCCGCCAGTGTGCTTTTTGACCCGGTGTTCCTGCATAGCGAAGTCCACGGATGGGTGCTCTTATCGGGCAGTTTTAACACCCGCGACACCGCTGTTGAGCTACGGAATCAACTGGATGTTGCTGCAGGCGCAGAAGTCGTTTCTATTAAAAATATTAAATCCGAATTGTTCTAAACCCTCGATTCATCCGCTGTGCTACGGATAAATTTGCACCAACTTGTCTGTCGATGTCGCATTTCCCTGGTTGCGTAACAAATTATTACCAAGTCGTGGAAAGCTGGCGTTATGATGTAACCTGTTGGAAATATTCGTAGTTCTGCTGACAAGTAATTTGGTTGTCATGTAGTGCATCGTAAAAAACAGTTTTTGGTATCGGTGTATTTTTACTGTTTGCACGGTAAAAACGCAGGCAAATCGTAAGTAGCATTTGCAAGACGAGGGGATTTAAATATGCAATATCTTATCGGAGAAATCGGACTCTCTCTGTTAGTCGCCAGTTTGATCGGTTTATTTATCGGTTGGCTGATCGGGCGTTTTCGTATGTCGAGAACGTGGTTGACTAACAAGCGACGACTCGAGTCTGATGTTTATCACCGGGATAGAGAGATCGATCAGTTGCGTGACGATCTTCGTTATAGTGCATCCAGACGATCCCAATCTCCGCGCTCACAGGCTCCGCGCTCACAGGCGGCGAACACTTCTTCTGCTGCTGCGGCAACCGGCCAGCGATCAATGAGCATTGCGGCAGGTGACAAAAAGCCGGCTGCTGACCGATACGCAGTCGCTCGCAGAGACATGCGTGACAGTGCATCGGTTACCGTTCGTGGCACCTCGCGTTCGCGAACAGAAACCACGCGCGCCAGTGATCTGCGCGAAGCAACCTACAGCCGCTCGCGTGACGATGGCGGCAATGCCGAAATGCGAGCCCGCCTCGATGATGAAACCCATCAGAAGGTACAGGCTTTGGCCAATGCCGGCGAACGTGAGACCGAGCTCAAACGAAAGCTTGAGGCAGAGTCTTATGAAAAGATTCAGGCACTGGCGAAACTCGGTGAACTGGAGCGTCAGTCCCCCAGTGTGCAGAGCACCAAAGTGGTTGGTAACCCGCCTCAGGTGTCTGCTGCCAGTACCACGCAAATAAAAGATTACCAGCGATTACTGGAGCAGAAAAACCGCCAGGTGGAAACACTGCAAACCAAGGTTCGTGAGTTACTGGCATTACGGTCGCAGCCAGCGCCGGCACCGGCACCTGCCAAAGTAAAGGTAGACACAGGTGCTGCTGATCGTGAGCGGGTGCTTAAATCTTCATTGCAAGACGAGTCTTATGCCAAGGTTCAGGCACTGGCCTATGCCGGTGAGCTTGAGCAGAAACTGAATTTTCAGGAAAAGCAGCCCGACTTGTCAGAACAGGAACTACGCCCGCTGCGCAGAAGAGCCGAGCAGCAGGAAGCGATCATTCTTGATTTGCGTAAGAAAATTGATTTGCAGCGCAACCAAACCGAGGTCATGCGTCAGGAGTTCGATCGCAAACTTCGTGGTCGGGATCACGACCTTGCAACCATGAAGGCAGATTTCAGCGCCAACACAGCCAATGCTTCGCAGGCAGAAGTAGACAGCTATAAACGCAAACTGGCGGAGGCCGATCGCGCAACCAAAAGTCAGATGAACGACTTCACAGCAACGCTTGAAGCGCGCAACCGTGAATATGATCTGCTGGGTAAGCGACTGGAAGATCTGCGCAAGCAGATAGCTCAGCGAGACGAGCAGATCGTCAAGTTGAAAACAGATCTCGATCAGACCGGTAAAGAGCGGATTCGTATTGAGTCACAGGGCAACCGCTGGAAAGAAGAGCTCGGTACACTGCAAGTGACGCTGAAAGAAAAAGAAACCAGCATTGTTTCTCTGAAATCCCGCGCGACAGAACTTGAGCGTGAGTCAAGTGATACCAAAGAAGTAGAAAAACAGCTGGCTGAGTTTACCCGCAGCACCGAAGCTTCCGCCAAAAAATTTGAATCAGTCATTCTTGATCAACGTACCAGGCTTGAGAAAAGCGAGGCTGAACTCGCAGAGCTACGCAAGCAAAGTAAAGCCCGAGACGTCGAATTTGAAGGCCAATTGCTTAATCTCAGAAAGACAATCAAAGATTCTGACAGCAAGTACCAGACACTGCAGTCAGATACCAACCGCTTCCGCACGCAGCAAAGTGCGGCAGATGCCCGGGTTACCCAGCTTAGTAAAGAGTTGAAAGAGGCAAACAGTAAAGTCCAGTCTGCACAGCAGGAAATAACCAAGCTCGAGGTCAGATCAGCTGAGTTCGATAAAGTCAGTCAGTCACTGAATGATAAAACCGCTGAATTGGCCAGATTGCATAAACAACTGGAAACGGCACGCGCTGAATATAACGAGACCAAAACAAAACATGAAGCGGCGTTAAAAAGCAAAGAAGACGAGTTGCGCAAGATAAACGCCGATCTCGCTTCAGTGCGTAAGGCGCATGAAAACGAGAAAGCCGAAGTTATCCGGATTAAAAGGGAGGCAGAAGCTGAAAAGAACAATCTTGTTCAATTTAAGAGCCAGCACCAGTCAGAGGTAAAGAAATATCAGGGGCAACTCACTGATCTGGACAAACTGCGGGTGCAGCTGAAAGATCAGGAGCAGACCACGCTTAAGCTACAGAATGAACATAAGCTGGCGTTGAACAAGAGTGCTGAAGAGCTTCGCATAACCCAAAGCAAGATCGCGCAGATAGAAAAATCCTCTGCTGAACAATCCGGTAGCAAAGACAAAGAGATTGCAGCGTTGAAGTCCGAGGCGTCTAAACTGCAAACTCTGCGGGCCGACGTCGGGCAGCGTGACAGCAAAATAGCCGGGCTAAACACCGAGGTTGAAAAGCTTCGCAAGCAAAAGAGTGAGTACGACAACGAGATCGCGCGGTTAAGTAAAGATATTGACCTGGCGAAAAGCGAAGCTGACGCCTTGCGTAAAACACTTGAGAGTGAAAAACAGACAGTAACTGCGAAGACGCGAGAGCTCGAGCAATTGAATGCTGCTGCCAGAAAAGACAAAGAGCGTCTTGCGGCGCTGCAGCAAGAGCAGAAACAAAGCGGAGAACGTGACAAGAAAGCCATTACAGAGCTGCAGGGTAAACTTGATCTGTCGCTTAAGAACGCGGCAGAAGTTACCACTGAGCGTGACAAGCATATTGCCGACCTGCGTGAAAAAATGCAGACACTCGACAAACTTCGCGATCAGAACGCCAAATACGATGCTGAAATCAAGCAGCTTAACGGCAAGCTGGCTGAAGCCGAAAAAACTACCGAACAACGGCGTGCGGAAATCTCTGCGCTTAAAAAAGCTTCAGATGAAGCGCGCATTGCTGCGGCCAAAGAGAAAGAGCGTTATGACGCCGAGATGCGCAAGCTGAAAGAAGTCGCTGCGGAGGTAGAGCCTTTGCGCAAGAAATCGAGTGGCTATGAAACTCAGATCAATCAGCTGAAGCAATCGTCAAAAGAAAGTGAAAACCGTTTTCTGGCTCAGATCAAAGAACTTGAGCCATGGCAGGTACGCTTTCAAAAAGCAGAGCAGGAGGCTAAGAGTCACCAGGCGAGCATTGTAAAACTCAAAGCAGATAGTGGTGTGCAGCTTGAGCAGAAGGTAGCTCAGATATCAAAACAGAATACTGAGTTGCTTGCGCAGCGTGACAAGCGGATTGCTGATCTTGACAATAAAGTGAAGCAACTCGATCAGTTGCGCGGCGATATTGCGCATCGTGACAAAAAACTCGAAGAGTTGAACGCTGCTATTGCTGCGGCCCGTAAAGAGTCAGAGGAAAGCAAAAAGAGCTTGTCCCAGGCACAGCAGAAAATTAAGTCGTTCGAGTCTGATATCGGTCGCATGAAATCAGAGCAAGGGGCGGAGGGCAACAAGTTCCGCGCCGAGATCGAGCAACGTCAGAAGCAACTCACCGGGCTGCAACAGTCCAGTGCGACACTTGAAAAGAAACTGTCAGAGAGTGAAAAGCGCGCTACTGAGGCAGAGGCAAAACTGCAGCGTGAAGTCGCATCAATGAAGCAGTCTCACGAGGGGCAGATTGGATCACTAAATCAAAAAATTAAAAGCTTCGAAGAATTGCGTGGCAAGCTGAGTGCCCGGGAAGCTGAAAATCAGAAACTGCTTTCAGCGCAAAAAGCTGCAGCAGATAAACATGCTTCCGAAACAGCCTCGCTGCAAGGTCGTATCAAGGAGCTGGAGGGCTTGAAGGGCAAACTTGCGGCTCAGGAAGACGCCTACAAGAAACTGCAGGAGTCTCATCAAGCTGCCGGTGATCGGGCTTCTGCCGAGCTTGCCAAAC